>NZ_CAXBDC010000006.1:0-78954 GCF_963974195.1 uncultured Nisaea sp. | reverse complement strand
TGAAGGATGTGGAGGATGCGCAGACCGCGATGGTCACGGCGGCGAAGGATCTCTCGGATCGCGGCGAGCTTGTGATCGGCGGCTCCGGCGGCGACGACGAGCTGGTGTACTGAGCCTTACAAGACAAGCCACACCGGCCACGTCACGACTGTTTCAAATCCGTCACCTGTATTGAAATAAACCGGCCACAGGTCGTATCCGTGGCAGCAATGAGGCCAGATCCCTGATCTGATTCCGGAAGTCACCAGAGTTGTCTTCCGATGTTCCAGCGCTACATTCCAGAACTGCTCCGTCACACGCCCGCTCCGGGGGCGAGGGGATTCGCCGTGCTTGCCGGCACGGAAGCGATCACCCGTGGCATGCTGATCTCCGTCTTTCCGATCGTGATGTACCGGGCATACCGGGATTCCAGCCTGGTTTCGGAGATCTATTTCGCCGTCGGCCTGTTGTCGATGATATGGGGCCTGCTGGTTCCCTGGCTGGTCCGTTTCGTGCCGCGCCGCTGGCTCTATACCGGGGGCGCCTTCAGCTACATGCTCAGCGCCTGCCTGATGGTCTTCGGCGACGGGCAGATCGTCACGGTTGCGCTCGGCCTCAACATGGCGGCGACGGTGACGATCTTCGTCTGCTTCAACGCCTATGTACTGGATTATGTCGCCAGTGCGGATCTCGGGAAATGCGAGACCCTGCGACTGTTCTACAGTGCCGCCGCCTGGACCGTCGGGCCGGCAGGCGGTGTCTGGCTCCTGCAGCTCTGGGAGCCCGCGCCATTTCTGATCGCCGGCTGTTCGGCCATGACCCTGCTGGCGATCTTCTGGTGGATGCGGCTTGGCAACGGCAAGCTGATCACCCGGGCCCGGGCGCCGACACCGAACCCGGTGGCGTATCTCGCCCGGTTCTTCGCCCAGCCCCGGCTGGTCGCCGGCTGGCTTTTCGCTGTGTTCCGGTCCTGTGGCTGGTGGGCCTATGTGGTCTATGTCCCGGTCTTCGCCATAGAGAGCGGCCTTGGCGAGAATGTCGGCGGCACCGTGCTGTCTCTCAGCAATGCCATGCTGTTCGCCACCCCGGTGATGCTGAAATGGATCGAGCGCCGCAGTGTCCGCACGGCGGTCCGCACCGGTTTTCTGTGCAGCGCCGCCGCTTTTCTCGCTGCCGGGGCAAGCGGTGCCTGGCCCTGGGTTGTCGTCATCCTGCTGATGATCGGCTCGGCCTTCCTGGTGCTGCTGGACATCTGCGCCGGTCTGCCATTCCTGATGTCCGTCAAACCGTCCGAACGGACCGAAATGTCCGCCGTTTATTCCAGCTTCCGCGATGTCTCGGGCATCCTCTCCCCCGGCGTTGCCTGGCTGGTGCTGTTGGTCGCGCCGATCTCCGGCGTATTCGCCGTCACCGGTCTTGGTCTTCTTGCCTCCTGGGGACTTGCCGGCAGGTTGAACCCGCGACTGGGGTGGCGCATGTCGAAGCCGAAAGCTGGGGAGCCGGATGTGTCAGGCCCCCGGGTACTGCCCGCCGGAGAAAATTGATAGCCCTTCCGTTGACCGGCAATATGGTTGCGGCAGGGCCTGTGCCACGCGATAGTCCGGCGCTTTAGACAATGTCCTGCCATGAAGGATCGACCGGCGCCGATGACGATCATGCGAAAAATCAACGACCTCTTCGATAATTCGTCGTCAGTGCCGGTGAAAGTGCTGCTCCTGTTGCTTGCCGCCGGTTGTCTGGCCGGGCGTGATCCGACATTGCTTGCCGCACCGCGTTTCTGGGCCGAGGAGATGACCGTCTATTTCGCGGCGGCGCTTGAGGGGGACGGGGCACTCGACGTGCTGACGCAGACCCATCTCGGCTATTACTCCTTCATCGCCAATTTCGCGGGCTGGCTCGCGGCACAACTGCCGCTGGAGCGGGCGCCCTATGGCACGCTGGCCGTTGCCGGGGTGATCCAGCTTGCGCCGTTCGCGATCATTGTCTTCGGCCGCTCACCCTTGTTCGCCAGCACCGCGCGGAAACTTTTGGCGGGTGCGGTGCTTCTTGTCTTCGGTGCCGCCGGTGAGCTGTTTCTTAATGCGGTGAACAGCCAGGTGCACCTGGCTGTAAGTGTCGCCCTGATCTATCTGGAATTGGTCCGTGAGCCGGAGCGAGGCTTGCGGGCCGTACTGACCGGCATTGCCGCGCTTGCGGCCGTGTCCAGCCCGCAAGCCTGCTTTACTACGCCAGCATTTTGGCTGCGCTGGTGGTACCGGCGCAAAACAGCGGATCTTTGGATCGCTCTCGTGTTGACTGCCGGCTGTCTGTTGCAGGCGGCCGTGGTTCTATCCGGCAATGGTGGCGGCGGGACCTCGCGCTTCAGGCTTACCGAGGATATTGGCGAATGGCTGCAGGGCATGATCGAGGCGGTGATGCGTTATCCCGTTTTTGGCAGCTTCTCGGACAATCACGGCTGGATGGTGCTGATGATTGTCATTGCCGGATCGCTTACCTTCGCCGCTTTCCAGATCCGCGTGTTGCGGCAGGGACCCCGGCGTGACTGGCTGCTGCTGGCCTGGGGCGTTTCCCTGCTGTCGATCCTGGCATCACTTGGGATGAGAGGGGGCGACCGGTACATGATGTTCGGCTCGGTCTTGCTCGGCTTGTTGCTGATGGCGGCGGTGTTGGATCCGGAAGAGCCGCCGGTCTGGCGCAGGATCGCGGGAGGATTGCTGGCTGCCGGGTTGTTGCTGCAGGCCGTCGACTGGCAGCCCCGCCTTGCCGGGTTTCACGATCCTGTCTGGTCCACCTGGTCAGATGAAGTGCGTGAGTGGCGGTCGGGCGAGACGGACCGGGTGCGGGCGCACCCGCAATGGCCCGGCGTCAACTGGTCGATTACGTTGCCTCCGGCTGAATAGCCGGGTGGGAAACCGGCATGCGTTCCGTCAGATCTTCATTTTCTTGAACAATGCTTCCGGGATGTTCCGGATGATTGCCATGATCAGCCACCAGACCGGGCGGACATAGAGCGTATTGGTCTTGCGTTCCGTCGCACGGGCAATCGCGCTTGCGACCTCTTCCGGCTGTGCTGTCAATTTGGCGGGCAGATCCATGCCCTCGGTCATCCGGGTGGCAACGAAGCCGGGCAGCACGGTGACGACATGCACGCCTCGCGATGTCAAGCGGTTGCGCAGACCGGACAGGAAGGCCGTGAAGCCCGCTTTCGCCGAGCCGTAGATATAGTTCGTTGCCCGTCCGCGTTCGCCCGCGACGGAGCTGATGCCGATCAGAATGCCGGACCCACGCTTGGCAAAGCGGTTGGCGAGGATGGCGAGGATACTCGCCGGACCTTCGTAATTGCTGCGCATGACCGTGATTGCCGCCGGGATATCCGTTTCGCTCGCTTCCTGACTGCCCATAAGTCCGATGGCGGAAACGGCGACTTCCGGCAGCTCGGGAAGGCTGTCGACAAAAGTGTCGTGCGTTTCCGTGGCCAAGGCATCGAACTCATGCACTGTGACCGTAACGCCGTGCCGGAGTGCGATATCGGCCCTGTCCGGTTCGAGGCTGTCCGCATTGCGCGCGGCAAGCTGGACCGGATGTCCCAGAGAGGCGAATTTCTGCGCCACGGCCTTTCCAATATCCGAGCGGGCGCCGAGAATGAGCACGGGCGATTTGGTCAAAGCGAAAGCCTTTCTGCTTGCGAGGACTGGAACCGGTCGGACCAGGAGCGCGCGTCGCGCGTCTGTTTGAAATCCTGGGCGCGGGGATCGGCTTTGTGTAGCGTTTCCGCCTTCATTCGGCTGTCCTTGGCCAGATAAAATCGCCCGCCATGATCGAGGGTGATCTGGTCAAGCTCATCCATCAGGGCGAGCGTTCGCCTGTTTACCGGAAAGTCGAGAGCGAGGGTATAGCCTGCCATGGGGAAAGAGAAGGCACTCTCCTGCTCTCCGAAACGCTTCAGCACGGCCAGGAACGAGCCGGCACCGATGCCGGATGTGGCTTCCAGCAAGCGGGTCAGCCCCTGCTCCGAACGCTCCAGCGGCAGGACGCACTGAAACTGGGCAAAGCCCTTGCGACCGTAAAGCCGGTTCCATTGCTGGATGGCGTCGAGCGGATAGAAATAGCTGTCCCAGTCAACAAGCCGTTCGCCCGTCTGACGTTCTCCTGCCCGATAATAGAGCGCATTGAAGGCCCGCACGGTCAACGGGTTCAGCAGGAAGGCAGGCATGTCGAAAGGAATCGACAGCGGGCGTTTGCCTGGAATGTCAAAGGGCTGCCGGGCCCGCCCGACCGGCAGATCGGTAAGGCCCGCATGCTCGCCCAGCATGACAAGGGAGCGCCCAAGATTTTGGCCTGTGCCGAGACAGTCGATCCAGGCGACGGAATAGGTCGCGTCGCCAGACTGTTCGAAAATTTCCATGGCGGTTTTCAGGTTAGGCGCGGGGTGAGTTGTCTGGCGTATCCACCCGCTCTCGACAGGGCGTAGACTGATCGCTGCGCGCAGGACTATTCCGGTCAGGCCCATGCCGCCGAGGGTATGTTCGAACAGCTCGGCATGTTCCGTCCGGGAGCAACGCCTGATCATGCCGCCGGAATCCAGAATGTCGATCCAGTGGACACATTCCCTGAAGCTGCCGTCCTTGTGATGGTTCTTGCCATGCACGTCGGCGGCGATCATGCCGCCCAGCGTGACGAATTTGGTGCCTGGGGTGACGGCTGGGAACCAGCCTCGGGGCAGAAAGGCTGAAATGATATCGCCCAGTATCAGACCCGCTTCGGCGGTCAGCAGTCCTGTCTCCGGATCAAAGGCCAGCATCCGGTTTAAATGTCGCATCTCAACGGTGCCGGAGGGGTTGATTGCACTGTCCCCGTAAGCCCGGCCATTGCCGCGTGCGATCACGGTCTTTGCGCCAGCTACCAGCTTTTGCAGGGCATCGATATCGCGCGGCGCATTCATCTGCGCGTCGATGACGGGGGTACGGCCCCAGCCTGACAGCTTCATAATGTGGCCTTTACCCGGCCGTATCGCTTCAGGACAGCCGAAGTTTTATGGCTGCGCTGTTGGGGCGGAAAACCAGTCAGGATAACGGTCCTGAGCAATGTCACGGGATCATCCCCGTCAACACACAGACAATGATGACAAGCAGGCAGAGCTGGCTGATCCTGTCTTTTGCCGCATAGATTACCGGGTCGTCATGCATATGACCGCGATGTGCCACCATGACGGTGCGGGTGATCCAGTAGATCAGAACCGCGGCCACACCCCACAGGGCTTCGGGGCGCGGGTAGAGATCGGCGACGGCGGGCGAATTGGTATAGAGCGCCATAACCAAGACGGCGACATAGCCCGCCCCGATGGCAATCATCGGCATGATCGGAAGGTCATCGACATGATAGCCCCGGCCGACGGTCGTGAGATTGCCGTGCTTGGCGCTGTCGACAAGTTCTGCCTGCCTTTTAACTGCGGCAAGGGATAGGAAGAAAAAGATCGAAAAGGCCAGTAGCCAGACAGACAGAGTGGTTTCCATCGCCACACCTCCAGCTACGATCCGGATAGTGTAGAGGCCGGCGAGCACGCAGATATCGATCACGATGCGGCGTTTGAGATACAGCGAATAGGCCGTGGTTAAAACAAAGTAGCCGGTCATGACCATCAGGAATTCCCAGCCGATGACTGCAGCTGCAAGAGCGCCAAGCCCGAACAGCAGAACGATCAGCCAGATTCCGTGCGCGATCGGAATACGACCAGCGGCAAAAGGGCGGTTCTTCTTGCGTGGGTGGGCTCTGTCGGCGGACAGATCGAGCAGGTCGTTCAGAACATAGACGCTGGAGGCAACCAGGCTGAAGGAGGTAAAAGCAAGAAACAAGACTAGGAATGTTGCTGCATCGAACTGATGAGCTGCGAGCATGGGCAGGAATACCAGCACATTTTTCAGCCACTGGTGCGGCCGTAAGGCCTGGGCGTATGTATGAAGGGATGGCGCGGCAGTCGAAAGGTGCTCAACAACAGCGCACACATGTTCGGCCTGTCGGCGCAAAGCAGCTGATGCATTGACCGTTATGGCTTTGCCTGCCCGGCTCCAGACCGGCAGATCCGCAGAACAGTCGCCCATATAGGAAAACCCATTGATTCCAAAGCGCTGATCGAGAAACGTGGCTTTGCGCGAACCTTTGAGATTAGTGTTGCCGTCCGAGCCATGGGCCTCGTCAAAGATACCGAGTTGCTCCGCGACACTATCCGCGATGGCCTGATCGCTGGCGGTGACCAGGGCCGTCTGCCCGCCAGCTTCACGCCAAGTTTTGATATAGGCAATTACATCGGGATCGTAAGGCAGTGTTGCAGCATCGATCTGCGCGGTATCCGCGAGGCGGCGTTTCAATGCAGCCCGCCCCCCAAACAAGGAGGCCACAGCCAGGAATGGTGTCCGCCAATCGCCTCCAAAAGCTGACCAGAAGGTCTCGTAGAGCATGTCGCTGCGTAACAGGGTACCGTCGAGATCGACGACGAGCATTTCATTCTTATCTAAAGCCAAGCCGCCACTGCCCCAGTTTCCAGATCCGATTCATGCCTGGAAGTTTTACCCCGTAAGTACACGGAATGCAGCTCTATCTGTGGACGAGATGAAGAAGCCACACCTATCCGGTAGCTGGAAAGAACCTCACTGTCCCCACTTCAGCGCAAGCGGATCAACCTCCCGGGCCAGCTCCAGCAACTGCGCCCGCGTCTCGGGATGCAGCGGGGCCACCGGGTGGCGGACATGTTCGCTCGCGATTACACCGCCTTCCTTCATCACCGCCTTGCTGGCGCGCCAGCCGCACTGGCGGTTCTCGAAGTTGATCAGCGGCAGCAGGCGCTCGTAGATCCGTTTCGCTTCCGCCCGGTCGCCTTTGAGGTGGGCCGTGATGGCGGGGCGGATCAGGTCCGGGATCATGGCGGAGGTCATGGAGCCGGTGGCGCCGGCATCGAGATCGGCCAGCAGGGTGATTGCTTCCTCGCCATCGAACGGACCTTCGATGGCATCGCCGCCTGCTTCGATCAGGGCGCGAAGCTTTGCCGCAGCCTGGGGCACCTCGATCTTGAACAGCTTCACCTGTTCGATCTCTTTCGCCATGCGCACCAGGAAGGGCACGGAGAGAGCAACGCCGGAGAGCGGCGCGTCCTGCACCATGATCGGGATACCGCCGGCCTGACTGGCGCGCTCGAAATGCTCGAACATGCCGGTCTCGTCAGCCTTCAGCGCGGCGCCGTGATAGGGCGGCATCATCATCACCATGGCGGCGCCCATTGCCGCTGCTTCGCGGGCCCGGGTCTCGACGATGCCGGTGGAGAAATGGGAGATGGTGACGATCACCGGAACGCGGCCCGCCGTGTGCTCAAGGCAGAGCCTGGTCAGGTCCGCCCGCTCGGCATCGCTCAGGAGGAACTGCTCGGAGAAATTGGCGAGGATGCAGATCCCGTCCACACCCTGATCCACCATGCAGTCGATCACGCGCTTCATGCTCTCGAAATCGACAGCGCCATTGT
This sequence comes from uncultured Nisaea sp., assembly GCF_963974195.1. Taxonomy (NCBI): domain Bacteria; kingdom Pseudomonadati; phylum Pseudomonadota; class Alphaproteobacteria; order Rhodospirillales; family Thalassobaculaceae; genus Nisaea; species uncultured Nisaea sp. The sequence goes on along the minus strand of NZ_CAXBDC010000006.1, from coordinate 71,465 downwards.
CGGTGAAGGGCGTCGGGGCGACCGGCCAGATGCCGGAATAGGGTTTGCTGGTCATGGTGTTTTTCCTCCCTCAGTATTTTTGCACGCAAGATGAGCCGATCCGCGAGCTGTGTCACTTGCCGATCCGTACAGTGTGTTGCTTCGGTTCTGATATGATCCTGGGATATAATTCTGGCGCCAACTTGCATTTGGCGTCATCACACCGCAGGAACGCGCACTGCGACTGAAGATGAGGATTGAAGGAGCTTCCTGAATTGACGGATGCGTCACACATCGCTGCACCTGATAACGATGCCCCGTTTGTGGTCGCGGCGCTTTACAAATTCACCGCCCTGCCGGATTTCGAAGCCCGCCAGCCAGCATTGCTGGAAGCCTGCCGGGCAGCGGATGTGTATGGCACGCTTTTGCTGGCGTCCGAAGGCATCAACGGCACCATCGCGGGCAGCCGGACTGGTATCGACGCGGCGCTTGCGCATATCCGCCTTATTCCCGGCTGTGACGATCTGGAGCTGAAGGAATCCTTCGCCTATGTGAATCCGTTCTTCCGCATGAAGGTGCGGCTGAAAAAAGAAATCGTCACGATGGGCGTGCCGGACATCGACCCGCGCGAAACAGTCGGCACCTATGTCGAGCCTGACGCCTGGAACGACCTGATCAACGACCCGGATGTCATCCTGATCGATACCCGAAATGCCTATGAAGTCGGTATCGGCACTTTCAAAGGGGCAATCGATCCCGACACAACCACTTTCCGCGAGTTTCCGGACTGGTTCAGGGGGCAGGAGAGCCTGTCTCCCGAGGCCGTGCGCGGTAAGAAGGTGGCGATGTTCTGCACCGGCGGTATTCGCTGCGAGAAGGCCACCGCGTTCGTCAAGCAACAGGGCATCGAGGACGTCTTTCATCTGAAGGGCGGGATTCTGAAATATCTCGAAACCGTTCCCCCGGAAGAGTCCCTGTGGGAAGGGGAGTGTTTCGTCTTCGACCAGCGCGTGTCCATAAAGCACGGCCTTGAACTTGGCAGCTACGATATGTGCCATGCCTGCCGCAGGCCGATTGACGAGCAGGACAAGGCGTCATCCTTCTATGTGCCCGGTGTTTCCTGCCCGTCCTGTCACAGCACCAGCGACGCCAGGCAGAAGAAGCGTTTCGAGGAACGTGAGCGTCAGGTGGAACTGGCGGAGCAGCGGGGGGAGAAGCATATCGGCACGTCTCATAAAGCGCCGTCAGCCCGCTCCGGGGATGGACGTGACTGAAGGGTCGGCCACAACCGGCCCGGAGGCAGCCAGCCGTCCGCTCCCGGTTCTCTATTCATTTCGCCGCTGCCCCTATGCCATGCGGGCGCGGCTGGCCCTGACGGCAAGCCGGCAGGATTGCATGCTGCGTGAGGTTGTCCTGCGGGATAAACCCGCGGAGATGCTGGAGATTTCGCCAAAGGGAACGGTCCCCGTCCTGCATTTGCCCGATGGGCAGGTGCTGGAGCAAAGCCTCGACATCATGCGGTGGACGCTGGCGCGCCATGATCCGGAAGGCTGGCTCACCCCGGAGAGGGGCGGCCTAGCGGAAATGGAAGTGCTGATCGCTGAATGCGATGGCACCTTCAAGCATCATCTCGACCGCTACAAATATGCCGTCCGGTACGACCCGGAAACCGATCCTCTCTATCATCGCGGTGAGGGTGCGGTTTTCCTTGGACGCCTGAATGAGTGTCTGAAAGACCACGCCCAGCTGTTCGGCTCCCGGCCAAGCCTTGCGGATTTCGCGATTTTCCCGTTCGTCCGCCAGTTCGCCAATACCGGCCGGGAATGGTTCGATGTCCAGCCCCTGGCCGATTTGCAGAGCTGGCTTTCTGGCCATCTGGAGTCAGAACTGTTCCAGTCAGTGATGCGCCGCAGGGATGGTGCAGACGGCACGGCGCGGTTACTGCCTTAGCAAGGCGGGGTGGGTGTCCCCCGGAGAAACAGGCTCCCCGGGGGGCGTCACTGCCTAGAACATCAGCTTGAGGCCGACGACGAGGGAGACCGCGTTGTTATCTTCTCCTTCGGCTTTGACCAGCCGTCCGCTCTCGCCAAATGTCCGCTCCCAATGGATGCCGACATAAGGGGAGATTGCCCGGTCGATCAGGTCGTAGCTGAGACGGCCGCCGATCTCCAGCTTCGGGCTGAAGGCCGCCCGCAAGGTCGCTTCATCATCGGCAAGTGGCAGATCCAGCTCAATGCTCGGCGTGAAGATGATCCGGTTTGTGATCAGACCTTCATACTCGACCTCGAAGCGGGCGGACGGGTATTCCGAAAGGAAGAGGTCCGCGTCCAGCTCGAACCATTGCTTGGCGAGGCCATGCAGACCGAGCACGCCATAGGTCCGGCGCGGGCCTTCGTCCGGGCTGTCATGGCGCACTCCGGCAACTGCATCGAAGAAGGTGCTCACCGGGACCTGCAGACGGAGCTGGTTCTCCAGGGTCTCGAAGTTGTCCGGTCCTGTGGCGTATTCCGCCTCGCTGCGCCAGACGGCTTTCAATTCGTCCGTGCCGACAAAGGCATCGGCATCCCAGGCGAGCGCCTTCGAGCCTTCGCCACTGCGCCACTCCAGTTGTTCCGCCTGGACCCCCCAATAGAGCTGCTCGGCGGATACCGGGCTGGCGAGAAGGAAGGCGGATAGGGCAGACAAGACTGCGTAACGTGCAAACATCGCTTAGCCCTCCGTTTTCATGGATTGGCCCGCCGATGTGCTCTTCGGTCCACCTTCGACGATGACCTTGCGGAACATGCCGCTGTCGGCGTGGTAGGAGAGATGGCAATGGAAAGCCCACTGACCCGGCACGTCGACTTCGGTCTCCGTGAAGACCGTTGTTCCGGGGGCAACGCTGATCGTGTGCTTGACCGGGTTCCACTTGCCCTTGCCTGTATCGAGGATCGACCACATGCCATGCAGATGCATCGGGTGGGTCATCATGGTCTCGTTGACGAACTTGAAGCGGACCCGCTCGCCATACTGCAGGCGGATTGGCTCCGCGTCGGCATATTTGACGCCGTTGATCGACCAGATATAACGCTCCATGTTTCCGGTCAGGCGCAGCTCGATCTCGCGGGTTGCGTCGCGGTGGGGATAGAGTGGCTTCTGGGTCCTCAGATCGTTGTAGGAGAGGAACTTGCCGCCGTTTGCCGCTGTCGGTGTAAGGCCGCTGCCCGAGGCATAGAACGGGTCCGAGCCCCCCATATTCATCTTGCTGTGGTCCATGCCTTTCATGCTGGAGCCGTCAGGCATCGTATGCGCGCCGCCGGGCATGGCCATTTTGCTGTGATCCATGCCTTTCATGGTCGCGCCATCCGGCATCGTGTGTGTGCCGTCCGGCATGGCCATGGAGCCATGATCCATACCTTCATGGGCCATGCCCATGTCTGCCATGGTCAGGAGTGGCGGTTTGCGCAGGTCGGGGATGTCTCCCTTCATGCCATCGGTCGTGGCGAGTGTCCCGCGCACGGACGATGTCCGGCCCATGGATTCCGCGAAGATGGCATACGGCCCGTCTTCCTTCGGCTGGACGAGAACGTCGTAGGTCTCGGCAACGGCAATCCGGAACTCGTCGACCGGCACTGGGAGGACGTTATTGCCGTCTGCCTGCACCACCGTCATTTTCAGACCGGGTATCCGGATGTCGAAATAGGTCATGGCCGATGAATTGATGAAGCGCAGGCGGATGCGCTCTCCGGGCGTGAAAAGGCCGGTCCAGTTCTGTACCGAGCTCTTGCCGTTGATCAGCGGGGTAAAGCCCTGCAGGTCCTCGATGTCGGTCGGCATCATCCGCATGTCGCCCCAGGCGGAACGGTCCGACAGGGCGGCATCGAGGCCTTTCTCTCTGGTATCCTGGAGGAAGTCGAACAGGGTACGCTGCTGCCGGTTGTAATAATCCGGCATCATTTTCAGATTGCGCATGATCCGGTTGCCGCCATGCGGGTGCGCATCGGTCAGCTGGACCACATATTCACGGTCATAGCGGAACGGCTCGCGCTTCTGTGGTTCGATGACGATCGCACCGTAAGCCCCATCCGGCTCCTGAAAGCCACTGTGGCTGTGGAACCAATAGGTGCCGCTCTGAGTGATAGGGAAGCGGTAGGTGAAGGTCTCGCCGGGGGCGATGCCGTCATAGCTGATCCCTGGCACGCCGTCTTGCTCGAAGGGCAGGATCAGCCCGTGCCAATGGATCGAGGTCGGCTCGCTGAGGTTGTTCGTCACCTTGATGGCGACATCCTCGCCTTCCTGAAAACGCAGGACGGGCCCGGGCGTGGCACCGTTATAACCGATGCCGGTGCGGGTGAAGGAGCCTGTATCGACCGTGACCGGGTCGACGGTGAGTGAATATTCGCCGGCCGTGGCGGCGCCCGAAAGCGATGCCGCCAGACCGGCGCCGAGCAGGAATGCCCGGCGCAACAGTCCGATTGTCATGGATGTTTTCCAGTCGAATATATGGTGATCGGCCGCTTTGCGGCTGCGCACGCCTGCGTCAGTGGCTCAGTTTGACCTTGCCGTGCATGCCGGTCTCGTAATGGCCCGGCACATTGCAGGCGAATTCGAGCTCGGCATGTTCCGGAAAGGTCCAGATAACCTCGCCCGATTTGCCCGGCTCCAGCAGCACGCTGTTCGCCTCGTCATGCATGCCATGCCCCATGGAAGCCTGCATGGCCTTCGCGGCCTCATGATTGATCCGGTCCGGCTCCAGCACGCCATGCTCGACCATCATCATCATTTCCGGACGGTGGGCCTCATGCATCGCGGCTGTCGCGATGTTGAACTCGTGCACGAACTCACCGGCATTGCGGACGATGAAGCGGATCGTTTCGCCTTCCTTGATGTCCAGGGATTCCGGCTCGTAGAAGTTGTCGTTCATGATGATTTCGATGGTGCGCGAAACCTTGGCGGGATCGCCTGGTTTGCCGATTTCCATACCGTGGCCGCCGCCATGGGAGCCGGCAGCAAGAGCCGGGTCGGAGGCAAGCAGGGTAAGCGAAAGGGTGGCGCCGAGGACAGCACCAAGGATATTGTAGGAGGACATGTGTGTTCCTTCACGAACTGATTGGATTTCGAGTTAAGCGGCCCGCATTGCTGGCGGAGCGTGGTGTGATTGAAATCCGGTCAGGTACGTGGAGGCGGCGTCTCAGCGGCGGGACTGATCCCCCGGAGCTGTGCTTCCGGAGCTTTGAAAAGCAATAAGCCGGTATGGCTGGGAGATACCGATTGCCCGGCTTCCGGAGGATGGAATCCGGTAAGGCAGTGAGTTGCCGTCAGGTCGGCACATGTTGCGAACTGCATGTCCAAACAGCCCATGCCCGGGCAGGAGGCGGCACTGACAAAGGTGTCGCCCGCATGATCCGCCGCCGCGCTTATGACGGTGTTTTCTGCCGGCATGCCGTGCCCGAAAGACGGAAGCGCGGTCATCACCAGAATCGTCATTGCTATGAATGCTGTTCGCCACATGAACGGTTTTGTGGGGCTTCCCCTTACTGGAAGGTCAAGCAGTGAATTCTATCCGCGTCATTTTTTATGCTGCTTGATCGTCAGCGCCCAGCAATTCAGCCATCTTTGCTCCGGAGGTATTACTGAAAGCTCGCCTCGTCCCGGAGGGAGCAGAGATTGCCGTCCGGGTCGGTGAAGTTGGCGATGGTACCCCACGAATAGGTTTCTATCTCCAGCGCGACGCCCTTGGCCCGCAGTTCCGCTGCGGCAGCTTCCACATCCGCGACATTGAAGCGGAGTTTGGTCGGGTTTTGCGAGAGGCTTTTCCGTGCGGCTGGAGGCGGGCCGCCGACCTCGATCATCAGATACGCATCGCCGAAGGCGCAGCAGGTGAGATGCGATCCGGGCTGGTCTTTCGCATACATGACCGGAAGGCCGAGTGTTCCGGTGTAGAATTCCACGCAGCGCTCATAATCAGCGGTGAAAAGGATGATGCCGTGGCGTGTGAAGTCCATTGTCATGTCTCTTACTGATTATGCCGATGGACTAGAGTTTGCCGGGCAAGCTAAATAAGCAAGAAAATTCTTGTTTAAACTTGTGCACCTTCAATCCGGGCGGTATCGCCCATTGTTGTCTTTTGAGGAGCCTTCATGACCAACAAAGAGATCGTTCAACGTTTCAATCACGCCTGTCTCGCCGGTGGAGACGCGGAGGTTTTTGAGCAGATCTTTCATCCGGATTTCGTGAATCACACGACGATCCCGGGGATGGGCAGCGGGATAGACAGTATGCGGAATGCGATCTTCAATCTGCTACATGTCGGGCTTTCGGATATCCGGGTCGAGATCGATGACCAGCTTGAAGAGGGCGACAAGGTCGCGACGCGGAAACGCATCCTGGCCCGTCATACGGAGACTTTGGCGGGTGTCCCGGCGACTGGGAGGGAGGTCGAGATCAATGTGTACGATATCGTCCGCCTCAAGGGCGGCAGGTATATCGAGCATTGGGGGCTGAACACGCTGCCTTTGGTCGTGCAGTCCCTCAAGAGCGCATAAGCGATCAGCGGAACAGGAGGCATGGGACGGTTTCCGTGCTTCCCCAGTCGCTGCTCTGAGCCTTGTCTGGGCGCAACGCCTGCATGAGCTGGCAAGAAGTCGTCTAACGCGTTGGGACTGAATTTCAGCCCTGCAGCAGGGCATGGAGGCCGTAATAAAGGATGAAGGCGTTGACGAAGGCGAGGTAGTAGAGGCCGGTCATGAAGTAGGCCTCCATCTGTGGCGACTTTGTGGAGAGCACCAGGATATACCGTGCATCGGTCGGGCCGCGCACGATCAGCACGAAGAGGACGGCATTGATCATCAGATGGCCGATGGCATCGACCAGACCGAACTCGAAAATTCCGAGTACCAGCAGGGTCTGGAAGGCGAAGGCGATCAAGCGGGTCGCGACCGAGGCCGCGCCCAGCAAGGTGAAGATGATCACGAACTCCACGAACCCGGCCAGCACCATGTAGGTCTCGGGGGCGATACCCATCAACAGTGCAGGGTGTTTGGCCAGCAGCGGATAGGTCCAGTCCGGAAAGGCGAATTTCTCGATCGAAAGCCAGAGAAAATTAATCCCGGTGACAGCGTAAAGGGTCACGAAGCCAGATTTTTTCCAGCCATATGAGGCGCTGGCGGTCGCCATGAAGAAATAGGCGACGGCCGGGAAGATCAGGTAGTCGATCAAATGGAAAACGCCGTAATGGTGCAGTGCCAGGGCGTAGAGCAGCAGAATTCCCGCACCGAGCAGCGGTGTGGTCCACCGGCTTAGCGCACAGAGCGCCAGGGCGAGTTGGAACCAGGGCAGCCAGACCTCATCGGCAATCAATTCCGGCGCCAGGTAGAAGCGGATCCCGCCGAAGATGGCCATGGCCCAGGTCGATGCAAAGAACAGCCCCGCCGCCCCGCGCATGATCAGGATCGAAAGCCCGTCGAAGACCTTCAGCCGCTGGTGGAACGTCTCCATGACGCCGCGCCTCAACGCGATGCGGTCGACCACGAAGAACAGGTACACAAGGACGACCGAGATCAGGAAGAAAGTTACGAAAGTTGGGCTCAGTACGGCGTCGAGAGGTTTGGGCTGGGCCGAGACGTCGAAGGGCTCGAACCACTTGATATGCGCCGCTGCGGGCGAAGCGATCAATATCGTTGCAAGCAGGACTGCGAGGGTACGGCCCATCTTCATTGCGTATTGTCGGGTTTCAGGCGGTGGCGCGAAAGCGCCTCGCTGGTTCGTCGATTCCATTTTGCCCTCCGCCGTGTCCATCTTTGGCCTATCCTAATGTCGTCATAGCCATGATTTTTATGCAAGATTTGAGATCGGTATCAAAAAATGCAGTGCCATCAGGAAAATCCGGCTTGTAGATCTTGCGCATCCTGCCGGAGACCTCTCAAAGAGGGGTGAAGTGATCACGCGAGGATATTGACCGGGGCGGCGGTAAGAGGCGTGGCGGAAGTTGTGGCTGCAAGAGCCAATACGGGGCCGGGCAGGGTTGTGAGACCCTGTTCGACCTCCCCGAGGGATTTCTCGATATCATCGACATCCCGGCGCAGGTTCCGGTCTTCCTGCACTCTCAATTGGGATTTTGCGCTCTCGAGGATTTTCTTGATCTCTCCCTCGACGCTGCGGACCAGCTCCTTGAAGATGGCGTACGGGTCCGACAGGGAAAAGCCGGTTGTCGTTTTGCCGGAGTTGTCGGAAGGGGCCGGGGAGAGGCGCTGCTCCTCGCGTTGTTCCTGTTCTTCCGCGCGGATTTCCTCGGGCGTTTCTGGCTCCACCTCTGCTGCGACCGCACCTTCGTCAGTCTCGCCAGTGCGGACGGTTTCCGCCGAGGGCGCTTCCGGAGAGGTTGCAGGTTGAAAAACGGTTTCGCCGCCTGCGGCTTCCGTCGGGGCTGCGTCCGTAGTCTGCGATGAGCCGGACGCGGCTGGAGTCGCGGTGGGGATACCAGCCGGTGCTTTACCGCCATTCGCGGCGGCATATTCCTTGACCGCGGCGGCAAGCTCCCGGCTGAGCCGGGCTGCCTGCCGGGCCATGGCTTTCGGGTCGCCCGATCCCAGCATGCGAAGCGCCTTGAGCTGCTCCTTGATGCGCTGGATTTTCTCCATCGCGGCGGCTTTGCGTTCGGCGCTCTGGTCGACTTCGGCGGCATTGAGCTGAGCGGAGGCATTACGCGCTTCGCTCAGTTTTTTCGAAATCTCTTCCGCCTTTTCCGGGTCGGTCTTTTGCAATCGGGACAAAAGGGATGTGGCCTGTCCGGCCGGACTGTTCGCAGCGGTGCCCGCGCCGGCAAGCCGGGGCAGGGAAGCGGAATAGGAACTTGATAGAGTGCCGACCATTGTCTGACTTTCTGTCACGCATGGAAGTGCGATTACGACGGAGGACTGGCTGACAGAGTACCCGTAAAACATGTGTCGGGCCAGAAATTTACTAACCGGGTGCCGGCAGAGTGCCGGCCCTTCGGCCGTGTTTCACTGATTGTCAGGCGCTGCCTGTGCAGATCTCGCGCACGCATCCACGCAGCCAGCGGTGGACCGGATCGGCATCCATGCGGGGGTGCCAGAACAGCGAAATGGTGAAACCCGGCGGCTCGACCGGCAGAGGGAAGCTGTGCATGCCGGCGCGCAGATTACCCGTATAGCGCTCCGGCACCGTGGCGATCAGGTCGGATGCGCGGGCGAGGGAGAGGGCCGTCGCGAAGCTGCTGACGATGGTTACGATCCGGCGCTCCAGCCCCAAAGGCTCCAGCATCTCGTCGACCGGGCTGACGGCGCGGCTACGGCGAGCAACGGTGACGTGGGAGCCCGCCGCATAACGGGCGGGTGTTACGTCTCCGTCACTGAGGGAGTGGCCTTTTCGCACAACGCCGATGAAACGGTCCCGGAACAGCGCCTGCATGCGGACTTCCGGCCCGACTGCCCTGCCCAGCACACCGGTTTCCATATCGACGGTTCCATCGCGCAGCGGGGCGCTGTCCTTGTCGGTTTTCTGCACGAAGCGCAGCTGGATACCGGGCGCCTCCTGCCTGACGCGCTCGATCAGGGGAATGCCGAAATTCTCCACGAAGCCTTCGCGGGTGCGCAACGTGAAGGTCCGCTCCAGGTTTTCAAGGTTCGGCATTTCGGCGGGCTGCAGGACTGCCTTGGCATCAGCCACCAATTGGCTGACCTGTTGCTGCAGGGCTAGCGCACGCGGCGTTGGCACCAGACCACGCCCGGCCCGAACCAATACCGGGTCGTTCATGCTCTCGCGAAGCCGCGACAAGGCCCGGCTCATGGCCGACGGGCTCAGTTGCAGGCGCTCCGCCGCCCGGGCGACGCTGCCTTCGGTGAGCAGCACATCCAGGGTGAGAAGCAGGTTGAGATCAGGCGTTTGCATGGAGGGAGCATAGCACCGGCGGATCTCTTTGATAGGGCGTTATATGCAGTAATTGAATGCAACTGCTGCGTCTTCTGCATGTTTTGGCGCGCTCCTAATGTCCGGATGGCTCCAGGTCAGGGGCGATGGAAGATGGAGTGTGAGTTGAAAGCAATCAGTACGGAACATGATGAAGCGGCGCTCGAGGGCGATGTCCAGGCAAGATCGAGCCGGTGGGTGCTCCTGGGGCTTGCCCTGTCGATGCTGCTGCCGTTCCTCGGGGTCAGCAGTGCGAATGTGGCCCTGCCGACCTTGATGGACGTTTTCAGCGCTCCATTCGGTCAGGTGCAGTGGGTCGTTCTGTCCTATTTGCTCACGATTACCGTCGTGATCGTCAATGCGGGGCGGCTTGGCGATCTGCTTGGGCACAAGCGGGTGTTGCTTGGCGGCATCCTCCTGTTCACGGCAGCCTCGGCCCTGTGTTGCATCGCGCCGACATTGCCGGTGCTGATCGCCGCCCGGGCACTTCAGGGGCTGGGCGGTGCCGTTCTGATGGCGCTTACCGTGGCGCTGGTACGCGGCGCGGTTCCGGAAGAGAAGACCGGAAGTGCCATGGGGCTGCTGGGCAGCATGTCCGCTATCGGCACGGCACTTGGCCCGTCGCTCGGCGGGTTTTTGATCGCGGGACCGGGCTGGCGCGGGATCTTTGTTGTAATGGTACCGCTGGGCATTGTGACTTTTCTGCTGGTGCGCCGCTATCTGCCGGAAGATGGCATGCGGGAGGGGGCAAGCCGGAAAGGCTTCGATCTCTGGGGCACCCTGTTCCTCGGACTGACATTGGCGGCCTATGCGCTCGCCCTGACGGCCGGGGGAGAACATTTCGACCGGGTGAGGCCATTCCTGATCCTGTCGGCATTCGGGTGTGGCGGTCTTTTCCTGCTCGTCGAGGCACGGGCATCCGCGCCCCTGATCCGGCTGGCGGCCTTCCGTGATGTGGGGCTGAGCGCGGGGCTGATGATGACGGCCCTGGTATCGACCGTGATGATGGCGACGCTGGTTGTCGGGCCGTTCTATCTGTTCCATGGGCTTGGTCTTGAAGAGATGATGGTCGGCGCCGTGATGTCCGTCGGTCCCGGCGTTTCCATCCTGTGCGGCGTCCCCGCCGGACGCATCGTCGATCGGCTGGGGGCATCGGCCACGGTGACCGCAGGTCTTGCCGTCATGGCAGCGGGAGTATTGGCCCTGATCGTTTTGCCGCCCATGGCAGGTATGGCCGGATACATCGCGGCCATCGCCTTGCTGGCGCCCGGCTATCAGTTGTTTCAGGCCGCGAATAACACGTCGGTCATGGCGGGGGTGCCGCAGGATCGGCGCGGTGTCATTTCCGGCTTGCTCAGCCTGTCGCGCAATCTCGGTTTCATAACCGGCGCATCCGTCATGGGCGCAATATTCGCCTTTGCCTCGGGGAATGCGGAGCAGTCCGCGCCGGGGCCTGAGGCGGCGGCCACCGGCATGCAGGCGAGCTTCATTGTTGCCGGGGCGCTGGTCGCGCTGGCGATTACCCTCTCGATCGGAAGCCGTCTGCTGTCGAAACGAAATTGGTGATCCGTGGAGAGGCAAGGCAGAATGATCATGCTCTTGCTGTCTGCGAAATACATGCAGGCATGCGGGGCCGTGTGTCCAAAAGACTGGCTGCCTTATGACTGTTCTGAAGAAACTCACCGGCTTCATCGGCGCGGAGATCGAGGGCCTTACGCTCTCCGAGACGATCTCCGGCGCCGATGCTGATTTCCTGAAAAAGAGCCTGGCGGAGCATCAGGTGCTTGTTCTGCGGGGGCAGTTCCTGACGCCGCCGCAACAGAAAGCGCTGACCCGTGTCTTCGGCCCGGCAATGCAGCTGCCCTATGTGGCGCCGCTGGAGGACGACCCGGAAACCATCGCCGTGCTAAAGGAAGCGTCCGAGGCCGGCGGGGGTGTCTTTGGCGGGGAATGGCATGCCGATTTCAGTTTTCTGGAGAACCCACCCGCGGGATCGGTGCTGAACGCGGTCGAGATCCCGGATGTCGGCGGCGATACGGTCTGGGCCAGCCAGGTGGTGGCTTACCAGTCACTGCCCGCCGCGCTCAAGTCGGTGGTGGATGGGCGAAACGCGGTGCATGTCGGCAAGCCCTACGGCGTCAAACACGCACCGCCATCGGAAACCCGGGCTAATGCCTCGATCCGGATGACCCGGGGTGACCCGGAGGCGGACCGGGAAATTTTCCATCCCGCTGTCATCACGGAGCCGATTACCGGCGCGAAAGCACTCTTCCTCAACCCGATCTACACCACGCGCTTCGACGGTATGACCGAAGAAGAAAGTCTGCCTGTTCTGCAGGAGATCTACCGGCATTGCACACGGCCCGATTTTTCCTGCCGGCATAAATGGCAGCCGGGGGATGTGGTGATCTGGGACAACCGGACGACGCTGCATTACGCGACGAACGATTATGACGGCCACCGCCGCTTGCTTTATCGCACGACATTTTCGGGTGCCGCGCCGACTTGAATTTCCGCTATGTCCCGGATTCCATTTGAATTTAAGAGATATGCGAGATTTCATCGCTATTTCCCCCGAATAATTTGAGCATTATAGTGTGACCAGTGTTGAGGCCTTTCAGGTCCGGTCGCATGTTCGCTGGGGAGTGAAACGAGGATGATCGATATCGAGGATTACGGGCTGACGGAGCCCGGCAAACTGAGAGCGGGCATCAATCTCGGAAATGTCTTGCTGGTGACCGGCAAGACGGAAACGGGCAACCCGTCGGGCGTCTCACCCGCCATCGCGGCGGCGATTGCCCGCAATTTCGGGTTCAGCGTTTCCTATTGCACTTATCCCTCGCCGGGCGCGGTGGCCGATGCGGTCGACGGGGACGAATGGGATATCTGCCTGATCGCCGAGGATCCGAAGCGGGCGGAGACCATCGAGTTTTGTGGCGCCTATGCCGAGATCGAGGCGACCTATCTGGTGCCCGCCGGCTCGAAACTGATGAACATTGAAGAGGTGGACAAGCCGGGTGTTCGGATCGCGGTGTCCGATCGGTCCGCCTATGATCTCTATCTCAGCCGTGCCCTGAAACATGCCGAGTTGAAGCGGGCTCCCGGATTGAAGGCGGCTTTTGAGTTGTTCCGTGATCAGAAGCTGGATGTCCTGGCGGGACTCCGTCCGGCCCTGCTGGAAAATGCGGCGGAGATGCCCGGCTCGAAGGTGTTGGCCGGGTCCTATACTGCGGTTCGTCAGGCGGTCGGTGTCAGGCCGGGAAATCCGGCCTTTGCCAAGGCGGTAAAGCGATTTGTCTCGGAATCCAGATCTAACGGACTGGTCGACGGGTTGATCAACGAATTCGGCCAACGTGGGCGGCTCTCGGTCGCGTCCTGAATGAAGCAGGACAATCCTGTTCTGGCCTCGAAACCGGCCTTCTGCTAGCGTCCGCTGCATCGCAACAGCCCAACCGGATCGAGCATATGTCCGACCTCGAAACCCTTTCCGCCGCCTACAAAAACCTGAAGTCCCGCAACCAGAATATCGACATGACCCGGGGCAAACCCTCGGCGGCTCAGCTCGATCTGGCGGCGGCCATGTTCGAGCTCGTCAGCAGTGACGATTGCAAGGGCGCGGACGGCACCGATTACCGCAATTACGGTATCCTCGCCGGGATCCCGGAAGCGCGGGCACTGTTCGCGGAGCTGATGGAGACGACGCCGGATCTGGTGATCGCGGGCGGTAACGGCAGCCTGCAGATGATGTATGACGCGCTTCTGGGTGCGGTTATGTTCGGTGTGCCGGGCGGCGACGGGCCCTGGAAAGGCGCGAAGTTTCTTTGTCCGGTGCCGGGTTATGACCGGCATTTCGCCATTTGCGAGCGGCTTGGCATCGAGATGATCCCGGTCGAGATGCTGGATGACGGGCCGGACATGGACGCAGTCGAGGCGCTGGTCGCCGAAGACGCCTCCATCAAGGGCATCTGGTGCGTGCCGAAATATTCCAACCCGACCGGTGCCGTTTATTCGGACCTGACGGTGGACCGGCTGGCGGCCATGAAATGCGCCGCGCCGGATTTCCGGATCATGTGGGACAATGCTTATGTGGTGCATCACCTGACCGGTGAGATTGCCTCGGTTAAAAATATCCAGAAGGCGGCTGACGCGGCGGGTAATGCGGACCGTATCCTGACTTTCGTCTCCACCTCCAAGATCAGCCTGGCCGGTGGCGGCGTGGCGGCAATGTCCGCCTCCAAAACCAACATCGACGATCAGCTGGAGCGGATGTTCTATTCCAGCATCGGCCCGGACAAGATCAATCAGCTCCGCCATGTCCGCTTCTTCAAGGACACGGCCGGCGTCGCCGCGCATATGGTCAAGCATGCCGCGATCATCGCGCCGAAATTCGCCGTTGTTGATAAAGCCCTGACCGCAGCGTTTGAGGGCACGGGGCTTGCCACCTGGACCAAGCCAGAGGGCGGTTATTTCGTCAGCGTGGATCTGTTGGACGGTTGCGCGGCCGAAACCGTGAAGCTCTGCGCCGAGGCAGGCGTGAAGCTCACGGCGTCCGGCGCCTGCTTCCCCTATGGCAAAGACCCGCGCGATCGGAATATCCGCCTTGCCCCGACCATGCCGACGGTGGACGAGCTGGAGCGGGCGATGGAGATTTTCTGCACGACGGCGAAGATGGTGTGCCTGAAAAAACAGGCTTCCGGACAAGCATCTGCTTAACAAACATCCTCTCATCAATGGAGTGCTTGCTCTTCCGCGCTCCATTGATGTTGACCTACGGGTTGATTGTTAATCATAGGTGTTTTTGTTTTTTCGAAAAAATGCGGCACCCGCAAGTTGTTGGCGCGGCAAGGAATTTTATTATCCTTGCTGGTGTTAACCGGATTTTTGGAATCCTTTCCGATTAAAATTAATATGCACACTCTTTTTGGTAAGGAGTTGTTTACGTTGTTACGACAATATCCAGGGACAACAGTTCGCTTGGTTCGCCAAATGCGATGTTGTGGGACCGATATAAATTTCAGCATCCGGGCCGGATAGCGTCACTGTTCGATTGGGGGGGCGTAAAGCTTCGAGCAGTAGGTGACTTGGCATGCACACTGCGTGTCCTGCGGTGTGTCTTGGTGTGTTGATTTGTGACGGTCTTTGGTTGGTGCGCATCCCTCTCTGGAAGGTTTCACATGTCTTTTTTTGGCCCCTCCTATAACAGCAGTAGCAATGGTCGTCTGGAGCTGGAGGCGATCAATCGGGCTCTCGACAAGTCTCTGGCGACGATCAAGTTCACGCCGGATGGCACGATCATTGGGGCTAATGAGAATTTTCTGGGCCTGATGGGCTATTCGCTCGATGAAGTCCGGGGGAAGCACCACAGCCTCTTTGTTGAGGCGGGTGAGCGTGAAAGCGAGGCCTACAAGACGTTCTGGCAGACGCTCGCTGAAGGTACTTTCATGCGCGCCGAGTACAAACGGGTCGGCAAGGGCGGCAAGGAAGTCTGGATTCAGGCCTCCTATAATCCGTTGCTGGACCGGCGCGGCAAGGTCTATCGGGTTATGAAGGTTGCCATTGATGTTACGGCCCGGAAGCTCGCTGATGCGGAAAAACGGGGGCAGATCGATGCAATCAGCCGATCCCAGGCCGTCATCGAGTTCGAGCTCGACGGTACAATCATCACTGCGAATGAGAACTTTCTGAATGCCGTGGGCTACAGCTTTGAGGAAGTGAAGGGGCAGCATCACCGCATTTTCGTCGATCCCAAGGAAGCGGAGAGCAAAGCCTACACGGACTTTTGGGCCCACCTGCAGGCCGGGGAATACAGTCAGGCGGAATACCGCCGGATTGGCAAGGACGGGAAGGAAATCTGGATTCAGGCTTCCTACAACCCGATCATGGATATGAACGGAAAGCCCTTCAAGGTCGTCAAATACGCGACCGATGTGACCGGGCAGGTGATGGCACGGATGCGCACCGAAAAGGTCGTGACCGTTGTGAATGACCGGATGGACACCATCGGCACCAAAGCTGAAACGGCCCGGATGAAAGTGAGAGCCGTTGCCGGAGCATCCGGTGAGGTGAGCGATGCCGTGAACGGTGTTGCTGCCGGCTCCGAGGAGCTTGACCAGTCCATTCAGGAGATCGCGAAAAACACCTCGATTTCGAACCAGCAGGTGGACCGTGCTCTTGACGAGATAAATTCCGCGGATACCTCCATTACGGAACTCAATACGGCGGCGGACGCGATGGGCGGGATCATCGGCCTGATCCAGGATATTGCATCGCAGATCAACCTGTTGGCCCTGAACGCGACGATTGAGTCCGCGCGGGCAGGAGAAGCCGGGAAAGGCTTTGCCGTGGTTGCCAACGAAGTGAAGGGACTGGCCAATCAGGTGGCCGAGGCGACCACGAAAATCTCCGACGAGATCGAGGGTATGCAGACCGTCTCACGGTCGGTTGTCGATGTTCTGGCGGTGATCAAAAACTCTATCAGTGAGGTGTCTCAAAGCGTTGCAGGTGTTGCCGGGGCCGTTGAAGAACAGGCCGCCGTCACCCGTGAGATTTCCCAGGGCATGCAGACCGTCGCCAGTTCCGTTCGGGAAATCGACAGCAGCATTGAAGAAATCCGTGAAGCGGTGAGGACAACCGATGTCGCGGCGAAGGAAGTCCGGGACGAGATGCAGAAACTGTCCGGGTAATCCGGATAGTTTCTATTTGAGCCAGTAATCTCCGTAGGTATCCGCCCATTTCTTGAAATCGGCAAAGCTGCGCTCCGGATTCAGGTCCGGAGACCAGCCGAGAGCCTCTTTCAACCGGGCGCTGACCAGGAGCTGACGGTCCGTGTCGCCATGCTGGTTCACCGTCGGCTCTTCTTCCGGTTTGGCGAGACGCCAGGAGAAATCCGGGTAGCCGCCGGCGAGAAGCGTGCACCAGTCCGCCGTGCTCCAGGCATCCGAGCAGCTGATATTGAAAACGTCGTAGGGGCGGCTTTCGCTGTTGATCAGGCGAACCAGGGCGTCGGCGATGTCGCGGCTGTAGGTCCAGTCCCGCATGTCCCGGTAACGCAGGGTGGCCTCGCCGCCCTTGAGTGCGATGAGGGAGGCCTGCATCTGCGGGCTCAGCGTGTCGCGCAACCCGCTATCCACTTCCCAGGGTCCAAAGACGCCGGAGAGGCGGACACTGAACATGTCCATGTCCCATAGTTCGGCCAGCCTGCGGATGATGCATTCCGACGCGAACTTCGTCGTTGAATACATATTGTGCGGCCAGGCCGGTAGGTCTTCCGAGAGCGGTTTGTCGCCGAAGGCCGTCGTGCCGTAAGCGGCGGTGGAGCCGACATTGATCACCCGCTTGAGGCCGGCGTCCCGCGCGGCTTCCAGCGCGGCGGTGAAGCCCATCAGGTTGACCTCCAGAATGGAGCGCGGTGCATTCGCGTCCCGTTCCGGTCCGGCGGTGATGGCGGCGGCACAGAACATGCGGTCCACCTTGTTTTCTGTCAGCGCGGAGAGAATGGCGCCGTCCTTGAGCGCGTCACCCACCACCTCGACGGCGGTGCCTGGATGCGTGGCGAAGGCCCGCTTCGCGGCGGCCGGGATCGGGCGGCGGTCGAACACCACGATGGTCTCACCCTTCGCCAGAAGAGCTTCCGCGATGTTGAGGCCGACAAAGCCCGCGCCACCCAAAATCAGGACCGCCATTTATCTTTCTCCGCTCACCTGTTGATCTACCCGGATGATCCTAATGCGGGCGGCGGGATTGCCAAGAACTTCCAAAGGCATCGCACCCTGCGCGGCGGCGCGTTAGTCTGACCTGTGAACATTCGGGGAGTGAGAAACCATGACGGCATATCCGCGCGATCTTGTGGGCTACGGAGCCAATCCGCCGGATCCGCGCTGGCCCGGCGGGGCACGGTTGGCGGTGAATTTCGTCGTGAATATCGAGGAAGGGTCGGAATATTCCATCCCGGACGGCGATGGTTTCTCCGAGGCCAGCCTGACGGAATCGCCGGACTCGCCAACGGGGCCGGGCAGCCGTGATCTTGCCGCGGAATCCATGTTCGAATATGGCAGCCGGGTCGGTTTCTGGCGCGTGTTGCGGCTGTTTCAGGAACGGCAGATGCCGGCGACCTTCTTCACCTGCGCGCTGGCGGTTGAACGTAATCCGGAACTTGCCGAGGCGATCCGGACGTCCGGATTCGATATCTGCTGCCACGGCTGGCGCTGGATCGAGCATTTCAAGCTGTCCCGCGAAGAAGAGCAGGACCATATCCGGCGGGCGATCGACTCCCTGAAGAGAACCGTCGGCGAGCGGCCGCTCGGCTGGTACTGCCGGCACGGTCCGGGCGAGGCGACGCGGGAGCTGCTGGTGGAAGAGGGCGGCTTTCTCTATGTCAGCGATGCTTATAATGACGAGCTGCCTTATTGGGTCGAGGTCGGCGGCAACCCGCATCTCGTCGTGCCGTATTCACTCACCCATAATGATTCGAAATTCTCCCGTGGCTGGCTCAATACCGGTCAGCAGTTCTTCGAGTTTATCCGGGACGGGTTCGACATGCTCTATGCGGAGGGGGCGACCCAGCCGAAAATGATGTCGATCGGTCTGCACACCCGGCTCATCGGCCATCCGGCGCGGGCGGCCGGGCTGGCGCGGCTGCTCGACTATATCAAGGGTTTCGATGATGTCTGGGTGACGGGGCGGCTGGATATTGCCCGGCACTGGCGGGAGCATCACTCGTGATGATTCCGCCAGCCTGACGCCATCCCGTTATTTCTGGGTTAGTTCATTGTGGTTCCGGCACGGGGCGCGGAACCGCTCCGCCCCGGGATCAATGAACCTCTTCTTCCCAGTCCCGCCTGCGTATCAAAACCGGCTCGCAGCTCGGCTCTTTTGGCAAGAAGACCCAAAGGCCAACCTCGGGCGAGTGGGGGTCGTCATACCCGTCGGCTTTGCTGATTGTACCGACGCGATCATAGAGCAGCTCATGAATATCGCCGGTATACCGAGCGGTCCGGTGTTCCATCGTCAGATTCATCCTAACCTCCCGTACCTAAAGGGCACATTCAGTTGACGAAAAAGCAGGCGGGAGGTGAAGTCTTCGTTGCCTTAAAAATATTCAAAAAAAAGAAAATTCAGCGCTGGACATGGCTGCAGGCTGCCGCGCGGCTCTATTTTCGTAAAAACGGGCAAAATAGCGCAATAAGCCATTATTTTTATGCAGAAATATGGTTTTAAGGCTCGATAAGTGTGTTCTGCATATTTTATGGAGACAAATTGTGCGGGCCTCATTTTAGAGGGGCTGCTCACGGGGATTCTCGCCGGGACGAATGCGTGCCGTGTCTGTTTGCTCCCTGCTGCCGAATATGCGGGCTATAATGTGAGCAAAATGTGGCTAATAAGGTACTTCTGAAATATTGAGCCATGGATATCGATGTATTCGCCTGTGCCGCTTCGCTCTTTACGCCGCCAGGGACCGGATATAAGAACCGAAGGCATTTGTTCGCGAGGTACTGACGTGACCGACCCATCTCCGGATACCGGCGCCAAGGCGCGCGCGCCCCTCGGCGCCGACGATCCGGCAACGGTTATTGTTTTCGGCAATGAAAAGGGTGGCTCCGGTAAATCGACCGGCTCCATGCATGTGACCGTGGCCTTGCTCCGGCTCGGCTTCAAGGTCGGCTCCATTGATCTCGACATGCGGCAATGGACATTGACCCGCTATCTTTCGAACCGCGCGGGGACGATGAAGAATGATGGCATTTCGATGCCGATGCCCGTGCATGTGTTTCTTTCCCGCAGCGACAAGCCGAACCGCAAGGAAGCAGAGGCGGAGGACCGGCAACGGTTCGAGGCTGTTCTGAAGAAGCTGCGCGCCGAGTCAGATTTCGTGGTGATCGATTGCCCTGGCACGGACACCTATGTTGGCCGGCTCGCGACAGGGTATGCGGACAAGCTGGTCACGCCGCTGAATGACAGCTTCGTCGATCTCGACATGCTGGCTAACGTCGACGGCAAGACCGGTGAGATCATCAAGCCGAGCGTCTATTCCGAGATGGTCTGGGAAGCCCGCAAGCAGAAAGCGGCCCGTGACGGCGGCACGCTCGACTGGATTGTGATGCGTAACCGTCTTTCCAGCCTCGCGGCCCGTAACAAGCAGGAAATGGAGCGCGTGGTCGGTCTGCTGGCAAAGCGGATCGGCTTCCGGGTGGCGCCCGGCTTCAGTGAGCGGGTGATCTTCCGTGAATTGTTTCTGCGCGGCCTGACCATGCTGGATGTTTTCGAGATCGGGGACAGCGGCAAACCGCAGCTTTCCCATGTTGCTGCCCGCCAGGAAGTGCGCGGCCTGCTGAATTCCCTGCAACTGCCGAACCGGGTTCCGACACCACATTCCAGTGAGCCGAATGACGAGGCCGTCGAGACGCCGCCGGTTATGGGCGACAAGGGTCACGAAGAGTAGGGGGGCGCTTCCCCGGATTTCATGTTCGGCATTTGCCGCAAGAATGGAGCGCTTTCGTGAGTGTGACCACCGGACTGAATCACCTGGGCCTGTCCGTCCGTGATCTGGACGAGACCACCCGGTTCTTTGTCGATGTGCTCGGCTGGGAAGAGGTGGCGCGTGACGAAAGCTATCCGCGTAATGCCGTGACGGACGGAACCTTGCGCCTGACGCTTTGGCAGGTCGATCACACGCTGGACGTGGCCGGTTTCGACCGGCGGGCGAATATCGGTCTGCACCACCTTGCCATCGAGGTGCCGGACGAAGATGTCTTGCATGCCACCGCCGCGCGGGTACGGGACTGGCCGGGAGTGGAAGTCGAGTTCATGCCGGAATTTATGGGTAAGGGGCCGAGGAAGCACATGATGTTTCGCGAGCCGGGCGGTATTCGCCTGGAGCTGGTCTGGCCGGGCGCCGTGTAGGCGGTCAATACCGGCTCAGCGCCAGCGCGACTCGGCCGCCATCTCGTTCAGTGTCAATCCGCTAAGCTCGAAATCCGCAGCCTGATACTGCCGGCTACCAATATGGTTATAGAATTCGATGGCAACCGAATTGGTCGGCAGGGATTGCCAGACCACCCAGGATCCGCCGCGTGCAATGGTTTCCGCTGCGACGGCGCCGATCAGCGCGCGTCCGGCACCGATGCCGCGGGCCCGGTCGTCGACATAGAGGTCGAGCATGTGAATGCCCGGTGTGCCGAGGCCGATATTAAAGCTGTTGATGAAGATGGTGTAGCCGATCAGATCGGCATCCCTCTCCGCGACGATACCGTCGAACCGCTTGTGTTCGCCGAAGCCGTACCGGATCACATCCGACGCATCGAAGGGCGGCGGCGGCATGCCTTCATGGGCTGACAGGGCGGCAGCCATCTCCGCCACGCGCTCTGCATCCTTTTCCTGAAGTGCCCTGACCTGGAACTCCATTATGATCTCCCTCATGATGCGGGTTGGAAACCTCGGGCTGTGATGCAACATAATGCTAAAGCCTTGAGGAAAGTGAAGTAGCGAAGATGACCACGCGAAAAAAGAGTGGTGGGATTGTCAACAAACCGGCAGCGGGACCGGTTTCGTCCCAATCCGATATCGATGCTTTTGTGCGCCGGGTCCGTACGGCCCCCGCCGCCGTTACGGCGGGTCGTCCGGGACGGCTTCTGTTCGCGATGGACGCGACGGCCAGCCGGGAGCCTTCCTGGGACAGGGCCTGCCAGCTACAGGGCGAGATGTTTTCGGAAACGGATGCCCTTGGGGGGCTTGCCGTACAGCTCGCCTATTATCGCGGCTTTGGTGAATTCAAGGCCAGCGCCTGGCTGACGGATACCAAAAAGCTGCTGCGCGAGATGACCGGCGTCTTTTGCCTTGGTGGTCAGACCCAGATCGACCGTTTGCTTGGTCACGCCATCGCGGAGACCGGCAAGGAAAGAGTGCAGGCGCTGGTGTTCGTGGGCGATGCCTTTGAAGAGGATATCGACGTTGTCTGTCATCGTGCCGGTGAACTTGGTGTCCTCGGGGTTCCGGTCTTTATCTTTCATGAAGGCGGCGATCCGGTCGCGCGGCGCGCTTTCGAGCAGATTGCCCGGCTGACCAAGGGGGCGTGCTGCCCGTTCGATGGCAACAGCGCCCAGCAGCTCCGTGACTTGCTGGGGGCTGTCGCGGTTTATGCTGCTGGAGGCCGCAAGGCCCTGCAGGATTTCTCGTCGCGGCGTGGTGGGGCAGCGCTGCAGCTGACCCATCGTTTCGGTAAATGACAGCGCCCGGCGGGAGGAGAGCCACGTGCAGTTTCTGATACTGGGCGGCAGCCTGTTGGTCGGGCTCGGTCTGATTGGCTACTGGTTCGTCAATGCGGATCCGGCCAAGATCCGGGCGTCGGCGAAATGGGTCGGCCTCGGTCTGCTTGGCCTTCTGGTCGTCGCGCTGATTTTTTTCCGGCGTTTCGACTGGTTGATGTATGCGGGCTTGATTGGACTTCCCATGCTCATGCGGGCCGGCGCCCTTTTCCGCCGTTTCCGGAACGCGGTGAAGATGGCGCGCGGCCCATCCTCCGGGCAGAGCAGCTCCGTGCGTACCGAGACACTGGACGTCACCCTCGATCATGACAGCGGCGCTGTGGAGGGCGAGGTGCTGCGCGGCCGGTTCCGGGGCGCCAGGCTTTCCGATCTGACATTGGAGGACCTGCTCGAGCTGCTGCGGGATTGCGAGCGGAACGATCCGCAATCCCTCGCGGTGCTGGAAAGCTATCTCGATTCCCTGCACGGAAACGAGTGGCGGGACAGGGCCGGAGAGGGGGGAGGGCATGCGGAAGCCGCCTCCGATGGAACCATGACGCGTGCGCGCGCGTTAGAGATTTTGGGACTGGAAGACAACCCGGAACCGGCCGCGATTCGGGAAGCTCATCGCCGATTGATGATGGTCAATCACCCCGACCGGGGCGGATCCGATTACCTTGCAGCCCAGATCAACGAGGCGAAAGACGTTCTGCTCGGCTCTTGAGCCAAGCGATCCTTGCGGTTTTCGCCGGTTATGTGCCAATAACGGAGCCCCTTGCCGGTCATCATGGCGGGTGGCGACCCAAGCAACGAATCGAGGTTCAGATATGCCAGTACCAGTTCGGAAGGCGATCTTTCCGGTTGGGGGGCTTGGTACGCGTTTCCTGCCTGCAACCAAGTCGATGCCGAAGGAAATGCTCCCGGTTGTCGATAAACCGCTTATCCAGTACGCCGTCGAGGAAGCCCGTGCCGCCGGAATCGAGGAGTTCATCTTCGTCACCGGCCGGGGAAAGTCCGCGATAGAGGATCATTTCGATCATGCGTTCGAGCTGCAATCCATGCTCGGAGACCGCGGTAAGAAAGAGGCGCTGAAGGTTGTCGAGGCGACGATTCCGCAGCCCGGCCAGTTTTCCTATACGCGCCAGCAGGAACCGCTGGGGCTTGGTCATGCCGTCTGGTGCGCCCGGAACTTCGTCGGCATGGAGCCTGTTGCCGTTCTGCTCGCGGACGACCTTATCCTGAATGGCAAGGGGTGCCTGAAGCAGATGGTCGACGCCTATAACAAGGTCGGCGGAAACATGGTCGCGGCCATGGAAGTCTCGCGCGAGGAAACCCAGTCCTACGGCGTCATTACGCCTGGCGAGGTCAACGACCGCCTGATCGAGGTGCGCGGCCTTGTGGAAAAGCCGAAGCCGGAAGAAGCGCCGTCCAATTATGCGATTATCGGCCGCTACATTCTGCAGCCGAAGGTGTTCGAGGATCTGGCGCGTTTCGAGAAGGGCGCCGGGGGAGAAATCCAGCTGACGGACGCAATGGCGCGGCAGCTCGGCTTGCAGCCTTTCAATGGTTTCCTGTTTGAAGGCCATCGCTTTGACTGCGGCAACAAGGCCGGGTTCCTTGAAGCGAATATCGCCTATGCTCTCGACCGTCCGGACATGGCCGATGCCGTCCGGAGCTTTTTGAAGAATTACGCCTGATAACGGAGCGAATTCATGCGTATTGCCATGATCGGTACGGGCTATGTTGGCCTGGTATCCGGAGCCTGCTTTTCGGAATTCGGTAACGACGTCGTCTGCGTCGACAAGGACGAGGTGAAAATCTCCCGTCTCGACCGCGGAGAAATTCCGATCTTCGAGCCGGGCCTGGATGATCTTGTCGCCAATAATGTGCGGGCCGGACGCCTGACCTTCACCACGGACCTGACCTCGGCGGTCAGGGACGCGGATGCGGTGTTCATCGCCGTCGGCACGCCGACACGGCGCGGCGACGGGCATGCGGATCTTTCCTATGTCTATGGCGCGGCGAAAGAGATCGCCGAGGCGATGGACGGCTATACTGTTGTTGTCACGAAATCGACGGTTCCTGTCGGCACCGGCCGTGAGGTCGAGCGGATCATTCGGGAGGCCCGGCCGGACGTTGAATTCGACGTTTGCTCGAACCCGGAATTCCTGCGCGAAGGGGCTGCGATCACCGACTTCATGCGGCCTGACCGGGTGGTGATCGGCACGGAGAGCGAGCGCGCTCAGGAAGCGATGCGGGAAATCTACCGGCCGCTCTATCTGATCGAGACGCCGATCGTCTTCACCTCGTTGCAGACCAGCGAGCTGATCAAATACGCGGCGAACACCTTCCTCGCCACCAAGATCACCTTCATCAATGAAATCGCGGATCTATGCGAGCAGGTCGGCGCAGATGTGCATGACGTGTCGCGCGGTATCGGTCTCGATGGCCGGATCGGCCGCAAGTTCCTGCACCCTGGTCCCGGCTACGGCGGCTCCTGCTTTCCGAAAGACACGCTGGCGCTGGTCAAGACCGCGCAGGATTACAAGGCGCCGTTGCGGATCGTCGAGACGGTTGTCGACATCAACGACAAGCGCAAGAAACAGATGGCGGACAAGGTTATTCAGGCCTGTGGCGGTTCCGTTTCGGGCAAGACCGTTGCTGTCCTTGGTCTGACCTTCAAGCCGAACACGGACGATATGCGGGACAGCCCGAGCCTCGACATCATCCCGGCCCTGCAGGCCGCCGGTGCCACGGTGAAGGCTTACGATCCCGAAGGCATGAAGGAAGCACGTCAGATGCTTCCCGATGTCGAGATGTGTGACAATGCCTATGCGCCGATCGATGGAGCCGATGTCGTTGTGCTCATTACCGAGTGGAACGAGTTCCGTGCTCTTGATCTGAAGCGCGTGAAGGGATTGCTCAAGGAGCCGCTGATGGTCGATCTGCGCAACGTCTATAATCCGGAAGATATGGCCGAGGCCGGCTTCACATATGTCTGCGTTGGACGCAGCACGGTCGATGCGAAGGTGTCGGCATGAGTGCGCATCGGTTCCTGCCGACGATCCTCCGGGAGTATGACGTTCGCGGTGTTGTCGGCGAGACGCTGAGCACCGACGATGCGAGGGCTCTTGGCCAGGCCTTTGGCACCCGGGTCATCCGCAATGGCGGTACCAAGGTGTCCGTCGGCCGTGACGGACGGCTGAGCTCGCCGGAGATGGAAGCGGCCGTGGTCGAGGGACTGATGGCGGCGGGGATCTCCGTCACCCGGCTCGGCGGCGTTGCCACACCGATGCTCTATTATTCGGTCCATGCCCTCGAGACCGATGGCGGGATCATGATCACCGGCTCGCATAACCCGCCAAGCCACAACGGCTTCAAGATGATGATGGGCAAGGGGCCGTTCTTCGGTGCCGACATCCAGGATCTCGGCCGGATCGCGGCTGAAGACGATTTTGAAAGCGGAGAGGGATCGGTCGAGGATGTCGAAATCCTTGACGATTATGTCAACCGCCTGCTGCGGGACGTGAACCTTGGCCGTCAGTTGAAGATTGTCTGGGATTGCGGAAATGGCGCGGCCGGCCCGTCGGTCAACGAAGTCTGCATGCGGCTGCCTTCGAACCACAAGGTGCTGTTCCCCGAAGTCGACGGAACCTTCCCGAACCATCATCCGGACCCGACCGTACCCGAGAATCTTGAGGATCTCGTGGCCATGGTGCTGGAGCGCGGTGCAGATCTCGGGATTGCCTTCGATGGCGACGGTGACCGCATCGGCGTCATCGACGACAAGGGCCGGGTACTCTGGGGCGATCAGCTTCTGACGGTGCTTGCGGAAGACGTGCTGAAGGAAAATCCGGGCGCAACCATCATTGCCGACGTGAAGGCAAGTCAGGTGCTGTTCGACAAGATCGCGGAATTCGGTGGCCAGCCGCTGATGTGGAGGACCGGCCATTCCCTGATCAAGACCAAGATGGCGGAGACGGGCGCACCGCTGGCCGGTGAGATGAGCGGCCATATCTTCTTCAAGGATCGCTATTACGGCTTCGACGACGCGCTCTACGCGGCTGTCCGGCTGATAGAGGGGTTGAGCCACCGGGACGAGCCGCTGTCGGCCATCCGGGATGCTCTGCCGCAGGTCATGAACACGCCGGAAATGCGCTTCCAGTGCGACGACACTCGCAAGTTCGACGTGGTGGTTGAGGTCAAGGACTGGCTCTCCGGCCAGACCGGCATCGAGGTGTCCGACGCGGACGGGGTCCGGGTCAACACGCCGGACGGCTGGTGGCTGCTGCGCGCCTCGAACACGCAGGACGTGCTGGTGGCCCGTTGCGAGTCCCAGACCGAGGTCGGGCTGGAACGGTTGAAAGGCCAGCTCAGGGATGCGCTGACGGCTGTTGGTGAGACTCCGCCGGACATCTGAGCGGGGCAACCGAAGTCACGGCCAGAGAAGCCCGTAACTCAATAGAAGCCCGCAATTCAATTGCTGGATCGGGAAATGGTCTCAAAGGTAGGTGGCATGGCAGTGAATGCGGTCTCGACCGCGTGCGGGTCCTTCAGGCGATGAGATCGCTTACGAGGGTCATCGCTTCTCCATTGCCGGCCGGAAGCCGTCTTCACGAGCGTATCGCGCCATCCGATTTTCTGGATTGTTTCTCGGTCGCTTCGAAGATGCCGCCAAGACGGGCGGCTGAGATCATTGTCGATTTTCCCGGATGGGCGCGGGCCTTGCTGCGTTTGCGAAAGATCCTGACCAGCCCGTTCGGTTTGTCGGCCGATGGCCCGGACGCTTCCGACAAGATGGGGATGTTCCCCGTGGAAGTGGAAACCAGTGCGGAGCTGATCGCCGGTTTTAACGACCGCCATCTTGATTTTCGTATTTCGGTCTTCAGTGCAGAAGACAGGGTGTCATTAGCCACCTGGGTGCATCCGCACAATGTTGGAGGCCGCCTTTATTTAGCGGCCATCATGCCGTTTCACGTCCTTGTTGCGCGGAACGCCCTGGCTCGGGTTGCCGGAATAACCGATCCCGCCATTCGATAAGGAATTTGGCGCCGGGCCGGTTTGCTGAAGGCGGCTTCAGGATACCCGCGATTCAGCCCGCGATCATAACGCATAGCCATCCGGCATCTAGTATCCGGCATGTGACGCGGATCGCCTTCCGAAAATATCTCACCCCGTGACTCTCAAGAGGGCACAGGGTTTTTCAGGATTTACCTCCTCCCTGCCGGCACACCCCTGGAACCTTCTGATCATTCCAAGCGTTTCTTCTGTATCGCGCAAACAGCGGACCAAACTGGAGAATAAAAATGCATGGGATCATTTATCTTGTCGGTCTTGTCGTCATCGTCATGGCGATCCTGTCCTTTCTGGGTCTCGGATAAGACCTCTGTAACAATTGTCGGAAGGATAGAGAAATGACAGAACGGACTGAAACACTCACTCAGGCATCAGCTCCTGCTTTTGCTCATGAGGGACATTATGTCGACTGGTCGTCGATCCTTGCCGGCGCAGTTGTTGCCTCGGGGATCGCGTTTGTGTTCACGACATTCGGTGGGGCCGTCGGCCTCACACTGTCGTCACCCTATGACGGCGACGGGTCCGCGGTCGCGGCCTTCGTCGCGGTCGGACTGTGGATGTTGTGGACCACCATCTCAAGCTTCATGGCCGGTGGCTATATCGCGGGCCGTATGCGGCGGCGCATCGATAAGGCGAGTGCCGATGAGGTCAGTGTTCGTGACGGTATCCACGGCCTGGCAGTGTGGGGTGCGGCCATTTTGCTCGGCGTTTTCCTTCTGGACCCGGCTGTTCAGGCCAGTGCCTCCGCCGCAAGCGTGGCTGGAGATGTGACGGGCGAAGCCGCGCGGAAATACTCGATTATCTCCGCTTTCGTGCTGGCGGCATCGCTGATGATCGCCGGGGCTGCAGCCTATTGGGCCGCTGGTGTTGGCGGACAACACCGGGACGAAGGGCGCGCTTTTGTCCATTTCGGTCGCTGGACCTAGGAGGGCAAGGACATGAGAGCAATACTTCTGTGGCTGATTGGCGTTCCGATATGGGTCATCATATTGCTGGCGCTGCTGACCTAAAAACCTGAACAACACAAAGGCACCGCTCCTGAAAAGGGCGGTGCCTCTGCGTGTGGCGTATTGAAGAGTTGTTCGGGTAGCGGCCCGGTTAGTCGCCGGCCGGGATGGTGGCGACTTCGAGGCCTTCGCTGCCCGGGACAGGGACACAGGGCACGTGCTTGCGGGCCAGAAGGGCGCAGGCATTGCGGGCGCCGGCCTCGCTCAGGCCTGTGATGCGGGAGCGGTAGACGGTGCCGTGGTCACGGGTCACGCGCTCGACGGAATCAATCGACCCCTTCAGTGCTGCCTTCAGATAGGTGCGGGCTGTGCCGATCATCGCTTCGGCGGGACCCTTGCTTGAATAAGCGCCGACCTGGATACCCCAGTCGCGGTCCGAGCTGCTGGGCGTGGGCTGCAGGGACGCTTCGGTTTGCAGGGTGTCCGTGCCTGCCTGCAGGGCGGCGGTGTCGCTTATGACTGTCTGTGCCGCGGCAAGCTGGATCGTGCCTTTATCGTCAAAGGCAGGACGGGCGACCGGGATCGGTGCGGGCGACCGGTTGCGGGCAATCAACTCCGCCTTTTTGAAGCCACGATTGAGGAGTGAGATCATGTGCCGGTCACGGGATTTGGCAGTTCGGCCGCCAAACACCACGGCGATCAGATGCCTGCCATTCTGGTGAACGGAGGAGACGAGATTGAAGCCGGAGGCACGGGTATAGCCCGTCTTGATACCGTCGGTTCCCGTGTAACGGCCAAGCAGGTTGTTGTGGTTACCGTAGGTGCGGCCGTTATAGGTGAATTTTTTGGTCTGGAAGAAGTGGTAGTATTGCGGAAAGTCACGCTGGATGCGGAGACCGAGCTTGGCCATGTCGCGGGCGGTGCTTTTCTGCCGGCGGTTGGGCAGGCCGGAGGCATTCCGGAAACTGGTCTTGGTCATACCGAGTTCACGTGCCCGCTTGGTCATCGCCACGGCGAAATTGACCTCGCTCTTCTCCAGATGCTCGCCGATAACGGTGGCAACGTCGTTCGCGGAGCGGGTGACCAGCGCCAGGATGGCGTCCTTGACGGAGATACGGTCGCCATACCGCAGGCCGATATTGGTTTGCGGCTGACCGGCGGCACGTTTGGAAACCTTCATTTTGGTTTCCAGCGTGACCTTGCCGTGCTCCATGGCGTCGAAAAGCATGTAAAGGGTCATGATTTTCGTCAGCGATGCGGGATAGTTCCTGGTGTCGGCGTTCTTGGCGTAAAGAACGTCCAGACTGTCCGCGTCCATGACGAAAGAGGCATAGCGCGCCTCGGCGCTGCCAGCCGAAAGCCAGACCATCAGGCCGACGGTAAGGGCGCAGAAAACCTTGAAGGCTCGCCGTGTCGCGCAGTCCGCCATTTGCTCCCCCAATCTACCGCATTGCCAAACCGCAATACGGTTAAGCCCTATCGAAAACCGCTGAAATCTTATGTAAGAGCTTAGCTGTTGTCCATAACTGATTGAAACAAAATTAAAGATAGAGATCAACCATAGGGGAAAATTACCTGCTCTGGCAGTGGTCCTGAAGTCCGTATGGGCCGAGTCGACCTCTTGTACGGGGTGAAAATGAAAAAATGGTGCAGTGCACAAAAAATACACTTGACCTTTTCTCTGTAATTCCTATTTTACCGTGTATGTTGCAATGCAGCATGAGCCCAGACATATCCTGTTGAGTATGCGTGTCCAAGGGACATGCCTGCGGCCCGCCGGGGGAACTCCCGAGTTTTATCCCCCGAATTATGTCAACGATGCGCAAGGAGAGTGAAGATGGTTGCGAAGAAAACCACCGCTACCGCTGCTGCCGGCCAGGTTGAAGACGCGGTTGCAGCCGGCACGGAAACTGTCGAGGCGGCTGTGAAAGCGTCTCAGGACGTTGCCCAGAAAGGCTATGACCAGGCGGTTGAGCTTATGAAGGAACATGCCGAGAAGGCCCAGAAGGCCCTCTATGGCGGCTATGATGAATATGCGTCGCTCGGCAAAGCCAATTACGATGCCTACATCACGGCGATGAACACCTGGTCCAAGGGCTTTGAGGCCATCGGCAAAGAGCTCTATGCCTTCGGTCAGGAAAGCGTTGAGGTCTCCGTCGAAACCGGCAAGACCGTGATGACCTGCAAGACCGTCAACGATCTGATGGAACTGCAGAACGACGTGACCAAGAAAAGCTATGACAAGGCCGTCGGGGAAATCACCAAGATTTCCGAGATGTCCGTCAAGACAGCCAACGAAGCGATCAAGCCGATTCAGGCGAGCCTGACCGGCACCTTCGAAAAACTGTCGAAGCCGATTGCCGCCTAACAGGCTGCTTTCCATAGAACGAGCGGAAGCCCGGCTGTTTCAGCCGGGCTTTTTGCTTTCTGCCGACCCGATCCCGCCCGGTGAGCAAGAGGGCATGGCGGGAAGGGCTGGTGGAGAGGGTGACGGGGTGTTTTGGCGATCCGTTATCAGTAACGGTTTATCCGATTTAACCTTGCAACGGCTTGTGCTCGACACGAAATATCTGTCACCCTGTCCGCATTGGGCACAGTGCCTGGCTGAATTTTCGCCGGGGCTTTCTTCTGGTCCACGGCGGTTTAATTTAGCTTGTGCAGCATGTGAGACCGGCCCGGTGCGGTACGGGAGAGTTACGGTTCTGAAAATGAGTAAAGACGACGACAAGGTCGGTGACGGCACCAACACGGGCGTGGTTGTCAAGGCGCGCCCCAAAACCAAAAAACCGGCGATGTATAAAGTCATCATGCTGAATGATGATTATACGCCCATGGAGTTTGTCGTTCACGTTCTGGAAAGATTTTTCTCCAAGAATAGGGACGAGGCGACGACCATAATGATGCATGTCCACCAGCGCGGTGTCGGTATCTGTGGCGTTTATACCTACGAAGTCGCTGAAACGAAGGTGACCCAGGTGATGGATTTTGCCCGTCAGCACCAGCACCCGTTGCAATGCACTCTGGAAAAGGCTTGAGCAAAAATGTTGTCTAAAAATCTAGAGGAAAGCCTGCATAGAGCACTCGATCTCGCGAATGAGCGGAGCCACGAATATGCCACGCTCGAGCATTTGCTCTACGCATTGACGACCGATCAGGACGCCATTGCGGTGATGCGCGCCTGCGACGTTGATGTTGAGCGATTGCGCGGCGATCTTGCTGGCTATATCGACAATGACCTGATGAATCTGATCGGTGGTCAGGAAGAGGAAGCCAAGCCGACTGCCGGCTTCCAGCGGGTTGTCCAGCGGGCCGTGATCCATGTGCAGTCCTCCGGCCGGGCCGAGGTCACGGGCGCGAACGTTCTGGTTGCCCTGTTCTCCGAGCGGGAAAGCCATGCCGTCTATTTCCTGCAGGAGCAGGAGATGTCCCGTTTCGATGCGGTGAATTACATCTCTCACGGTATCGCCAAGGTACATGGCCAGACGGAGGCCCCCCGGGTCGACGGCGCCGAAGAGGATGCCAAGCAGGACACCGTGAACAAGAGTGGCAACGAGGCGCTGGACGCCTATTGCGTGGATCTGAACAAGAAGGCGATGGCGGGCAAGATCGATCCGTTGATTGGCCGGGAGTTCGAGGTCGAGCGTACCATCCAGATTCTCTGCCGCCGGACAAAGAACAACCCGCTTTATGTCGGTGATCCGGGTGTTGGCAAAACCGCGATCGCGGAAGGTCTCGCCCGCCGTATCGTCGACGGGCAAGTACCTGAAGTCCTGCAGAATGCGCAGATTTTCTCGCTCGATATGGGCTCGCTGCTGGCCGGAACCCGGTATCGCGGCGATTTCGAGGAGCGGCTGAAGGCCGTCGTTTCCGAGCTTGAGCGCAATCCGGATGCCGTGCTGTTCATCGATGAAATTCATACCGTGATCGGTGCCGGCGCCACTTCCGGCGGCGCCATGGATGCGTCGAACCTGCTGAAGCCCGCGCTTCAGTCTGGCGCCCTGCGCTGCATCGGCTCGACCACCTACAAGGAATTCCGGACCCATTTCGAGAAGGACCGCGCGCTGGTCCGCCGGTTCCAGAAGATCGATGTGAAAGAGCCGTCCATCGAGGACAGCATCAAGATCCTGAAGGGCCTGAAGCCGTATTATGAAGAGCATCACAAGGTGCGCTTCACGGCTGAGGCGCTGAAGACGGCCGTTGAACTCTCCGCGAAATATATCGGCGACCGCAAATTGCCGGACAAGGCGATCGACGTGATCGACGAAGTCGGTGCGGCGCAGATGCTGGTTGCCCCGTCCAAGCGGCGCAAGACCATCGGCGTGAAGGAAGTCGAGGAGATCGTTGCCAAGATCGCCCGCATCCCACCGAAGAGCGTGTCGACAGACGACAGGACCGTGCTGAAGAATCTGGAGCGGGATCTGAAGACCGTGGTCTTCGGGCAGGACGATGCGATTACGTCCCTGTCGACCGCGATCAAGCTCTCACGGGCAGGTCTGCGGGAGCCGGAAAAGCCGATCGGCAACTATCTTTTCTCCGGCCCGACCGGTGTCGGCAAGACCGAGGTGGCCCGCCAGCTGGCGAACGCGCTCGGCATCGAGCTCACCCGCTTCGACATGTCGGAATATATGGAGCGCCACAGCATCTCCCGTCTGATCGGTGCGCCTCCGGGTTATGTCGGGTTCGACCAGGGCGGTCTGCTGACCGATGCCGTCGACCAGAATCCGCATTGCGTGCTGCTGCTGGACGAGATCGAGAAAGCCCATCCGGATCTCTTCAACGTGCTGCTGCAGGTCATGGATCATGGCAAGCTGACGGACCATAACGGCAAGAATGTCGATTTCCGGAATGTCATCCTGATCATGACGACCAATGCAGGTGCCTCCGATCTGGCGAAGGAAGCCGTCGGCTTCATGCGCACGGAGCGTGAAGGTGACGATTCCGAAGCGATCAACCGGATGTTCACGCCGGAATTCCGGAACCGTCTGGATGCGATCATTCCGTTCCGCAACCTGACGCCGGAAACCATCTCCCGCGTGGTGGAGAAATTCATCATGCAGCTCGAAGTGCAGCTCTCCGACCGGGGCGTTACCATCGAGCTCAGCGATGCGGCCCGGAACTGGCTCGGCGAGAAGGGCTATGACCGTCTCTACGGAGCCCGCCCGCTGGCCCGGATCATTCAGGAGCACGTCAAGAAGCCTCTGGCCGAGGAACTGCTCTTCGGCAAGCTGGTGAAGGGCGGCCTGGTTCAGGTCGACCTGAAAGACGATAGCCTGACCTTCTCCTACCCGGATGAAGGCGGGGACAGCTCCGGTGGTGGCTCAAGCAAGGGCACGAAGAAAAAGCCCGAACTGGTCAGCTGATACATGACAGTGCCGGGGCCGGATATGGCCCCGGCACCCGATGGCGACAGAACATAAAAAAGGCCCGCGCAATCAATGCGCGGGCCTTTTTTATGTCGGTCCGTGGCCGGTGAGGCTCAGGCGGCCTTCAGGTAGCTGGCGGAGCCGTCGACAACAGCCTTCAGGGCGTCCGGGTCGATCCGGTAAGAGCCATTGGCGTTGGCGGCGATTTCGGCATGCCGGTCAACGAGGATGTGCATTTCGGCAGCGGTGAAGCCGTTCATTTCGGCAGCTTCGAGAAGCGTGAGGCAAAAGCGATCGCCCATGAATAAATCTCCCTGGATCTTGATTTGAAGGATGCGGACGGCGCCGGTTCGGCTGGCCAGTCAGCAAAGTACATGTTCAATATATTGCCCCATTCGTTAATTTTGCGTTGCACAAATTGCGAAGGTCAGCCATGCGCACGGATCAACCCTCGGAGCGGAACGGGGACTGATTTTCGAGGGCTTCTTTTTCATATGCCATCTGTTCCGTCTCCCGCCGGAGGAAGTCCCCGACCGCGTCACTGAAGGAGCGCGAAGGGATCAGGTGGCAGCTTCGGGTGTAGCGGGGCAGGTAGCCGCGCTGGATCTTGTGCTGTCCCTGCGCACCAGCCTCGACCCATTCAAGGCCGCGCTCGATGGCAAAATCGATGGCCTGGTAATAGCAAAGTTCGAAATGCAGGAACTTGAAGTCGGCGATGCAGCCCCAGTTCCGGCCATAGAGCGTATCGTCGCCGATCAGGTTGAGGGCGCCGGCGACGGGCGTGCCGTCCATTTCCGCGATCACCAGCAATACCCGGTCCGCCATGCGCGCGCCGAGCAGATCGAAGAAGGAGCGTGTCAGGTAGGCCGATCCCCACTTCCGGTCGCTGGTGTCCGTATAGAATTGGTAGAAGGCATCCCAGTGCCGGGGCTCGATGGCGGAGCCGGTGAGTTTGCGGATGGTGAGACCGGATTCCGCGGAGGCCTTGCGTTCCTTGCGGATCGCCTTGCGCTTGCGGGAGGACAGCGCATCGAGGAAATCACCGAAATGCTGGTAGCCGTCATTATGCCAGTGAAACTGCAGGCCGATCCGCTTCAGAAATCCGGCCTCTCCGAGGGCGTTCCACTGCGCTTCGGGCAGGAAGTTCACGTGCAGGGAAGAAACCTCGAACCGCCGCGTGATCTCGATCAGGCCGCCGATCAGGATGCTGTTGACCGCTTCCCGGTCCGCTTCCGGATGGCAGAGCAGGCGCGGCCCGGTCACGGGTGTAAAAGGAACTGCGGAAAGCAGCTTCGGGTAATAGTCGCCGCCGGCCCGCTCATAGGCATCGGCCCAGCCCCAGTCGAACACATACTCGCCCTGAGAGTGCCCCTTCAGATAGAGCGGGACGATCCCGGCGATACGGTCCTCGTCATCCGCATAGACCAGATGTTGTGGCAGCCAGCCCGTCTCGGCCTTGACCGAGCCGCTGTCTTCCAGCGCGGACAGGAAGGCATGGCTGAGGAACGGATTGGCCGCACCGGCGCAGGCGTCCCAATCGGCGGGGGCGATCTCATGGATGGAGCGGACGACCGATATGGCCGCCCGCGTTTCCGTACTGTTCTCACCGACAACATTCTCACCGTCTGGCACCGGTCCTCACC
The DNA here is from genome assembly GCF_963974195.1 of uncultured Nisaea sp. Lineage (NCBI taxonomy): Bacteria > Pseudomonadati > Pseudomonadota > Alphaproteobacteria > Rhodospirillales > Thalassobaculaceae > Nisaea > uncultured Nisaea sp. The sequence goes on along the minus strand of NZ_CAXBDC010000006.1, from coordinate 36,312 downwards.
TTCCGTTGGTGTTGCTCTTGGAAGATTGTGCGCCGCAACGGTCAGTCAACCGTAATCGGCCGATCAGGCAAGCTCGATGACTGCCTCGACTTCGACGGCAACGCCGAGGGGCAGGGAGCCCGCACCGACAGCAAAGCGGGCGTGTTTGCCCTTGTCGCCGAAGACTTCGACCATCAGGTCGGACGCGCCGTTGACCACCATCGGGTGCTGCGTGAAGTCGTCCGTCGCATTGACGAAACCGCCGACTTTCACCACCCGCGCAACCTTGTCGAGATCACCGCCGCATGCCGCGCGTGCCTGGGCAATGATGTTAAGGGCACAGATCCGGGCGATTTTCTGCGCGTCCTCGGCCGTCATGTCCTTGCCGACCTTGCCGACGCCTTTCAGCTCACCGTTCCAGAACGGGACCTGACCGGAAATATAGAGTGTTTTCCCGGAAATCACGTATGGCACATAGTTGGCCGCAGGCGCGGCGGCGTTGGGAAGTTCGATTCCGAGTTCGGAAAGACGTGCGTCGATTACGCCGGCCATGGCTGACTCCTCTGGATTCTGGAATGATCTTGCGAATTGTCCTGACGGACGGCGCGAAGCATAGACAGTCACACCGGAGGCCGCTACTTTTTCCAAAAAGAGGGGTGCGCCAGAAAATGACGCACCCAGTAATCGGACGATAGAGGCTTCGTCCTTAGGAGCTTCACAGGGTAATCGGGGAGCGGGGATGGGAGAGTACCGCTCCCCGGTTTTCCATCGTTTGGCTGACGATGGAACTCTGGACCTTGAGGACTGAAGCTATGCCCTCACGGGTCCGCTACCAGGGGGGAGCTGCTCTAATATCAGCTCCGAAACTCAATATATAGTAGTTTAGGGTGTGCCGAACCGCAATAAGTATTTTTGCGGGCAATTTCGTGAAATATTTAAAACGATCTCTAATTAATGGTCGGTTACTGAAGTAACCTTCCCCTTATTAAGGATATATCGGCTGAGTCTTTGACTATATTAAATGTTGTTTTCTGATCGTGGGGCGGCCTTGATTTCGGAGAGGCTGGCGAACTCTCTGTAGGCGGAAACGCAGGACGCGTAATAGGTGTCGCTTTCGTAAGCTGCGCTGGATATCGCCCGCTCTACTTCCGCGATCGCATCACCGTCACTTTTCAGAAATTGCTCCGTGCAGACTTTTTGCCGTTTCGCCAGCTCATGCAGGACCGGTTGCGGCGGGGATGGGGCGGCTTTCAGAAAATCCAGGGCTGGCTGAAAGTTCCGGGACCGGGTGAGGGCGATCATCTGGTCCGATCCGGGAGCGAGGGATATCCCGCCGCCGGTACGATTGACGCAGATGATGGGGAAGAATGCGGCCACTCCCGGAAACGCGGTATTCGCGTAGCTGTCGCACTTCCAATAGGATTCCGCGATCCGGGCGAAATGAAAGAAATCGGACACCGAAACCATGCCGGACCTGGTGAGTGGCAGGATCTCGATCGACGGTTTCGCCGGATTGACGGTGTCGTTGGCGACATCGACATAGAATGTGCCGAACTGCATCGCATTCTGGAAATAGCTTTCCCGCAGAACACCCCAGATCTTGCGGCCGATGCCGCCGCCGCGAATGAAGCTGAGCAGGGCCAGGGATGTGGCGCACCGTGGCTGATGAATGTCGGCGACCAGCCGGTCATAGACCGCGTCACGAATTTCCCGGCACCGGCCGAGCGGGTAGGGTTTGCCGCTGAAGTCAGGGAATTGCGGCGCAAGCATGGCGTCGACTTCCCGGCGCAACCGCCCGAGATAGTCCATGAAAGCCGGAACGTCGATGTGGGTCTTGCTCAGGGAGCGTTGCCTGGCGTCAGGGGCCATCGGTTGCTGGGGAAGCAGTTCTGCCGCCATGGGAGTGATCCGTGGGTTTCGGGCGGATTTATTCCGCGCCTGCTTCCAGTCCGGTCTGCAGGGGGCCGGACTCGTTGATATGGCCGGAGATCACCGCTTTCAGGCGGGGCGCGTCACGGTCGGCAAGGGCCTCGACGATCATGAAATGGTCCTTGTTGACCTTTTCAAGCTGGGCAACCGTTCTCCAGCGCGTCACGGGGGCCGCCGGACCGCGTGCCCGCATTTCCATGATCAACTCGACCATGCTCGTATTATCGCACAGCTTGAGCAGCCGCTGATGGAAAGCGAGGTTGGCATCGTTGAGGGAAAGAACGGTGCCGTCGTAGCTTGCCTGCTGAAACACTTCTGCCAGGGCATACAGTTCGGTTACGTCCGCGTCGGTTGCATTCCCGATGATTTCGTCGACGGCGGCGGTTTCCAGCAGGGTGCGGATGGCGCGCAATTCCCGCCGTCTGGTCGCGTCGAGGGCGTAAACCCGGTAACCGCGGTTGGGAATGTGCTCCACCAGACGTTTCGCGACCAATTCGTCGAGAGCCTTTCGGACAGCAATCCTCTTGGCGCCATAGCGCTCTTCCAGATCGATCTGTTTCAGCCATGTCCCGGGGCCGTACGTTCCGATCCTGATATCGGTAAATATCTGTTCGGAAAGGCTTTGAGGGGTCTGCGAGGCGGTCTTGGTGTTTTTTACCATTGATTGCGCAGCGTATCGCTTTTGCTGTTGTTTCGAACAGGGTGGATACCTATTTCCGGCGCCTTCTGCAAGCTATGCCGGTGGTGTTACCAATTTGTGAATAAAATATGGCGTTTAAATTGGCGCCAATATTGACGACTTATTTTTGCGCCCTTATGGTTTTCGGAGATTAGCGCCTCAATGGTGCTCCTACCGGAGATTTCAATGTCCACAGCGTCTTCCGAAAACGCCGCCGAACGCAGGCGGGCTCTCTATGATCGTGGCTTCACGATTTCTTTTGCCTGCCGGGCAGACCCGCGTTTCTCTTATTGCCTGTTCGTTCCCGAGGATCTCGGGGAGGCCGGGGAACCTGACCTGCTGGTCGCGGTTCACGGCACGGGACGGGCGCAGGAGGAATATCGCAACACCTTCGGCGAATTCGGGCGCTACAACAACTGCGTCATTCTTGCCCCGCTGTTCCCGGCGGGTGTGCGCGGCGACGATGAGCGCGACGGTTATAAATACATCCTCGAAGGCGATATTCGCTATGACGAGATCGTCCTCTCGATGGTGAAAGAGGTCGAGGAACGCCTCGCTGTCAGCTTCCCGAAATTCATGATGTTCGGTTTCTCGGGCGGCGGGCATTTCACGCACCGTTTCCTGTACCTGCACCCGGAGCGCCTGAAGGCGGTCTCGATCGGGTCGCCGGGCTCGATCACGCTGCTGGATGACAGCCGCGACTGGTGGGTCGGCATTCGCAACATGAAGGAAATGTTCGGCAAGTCGGTCGATTTCGACGCGCTGCGCAAGGTCGCGGTCCATCTGATCGTCGGCGGTGCCGATACCGAAGGCTGGGAAATCACCCACAAGCCGGGCGGGGCACGCTGGATGGAAGGCTGCAACGATGCGGGCAAGACCCGGATCGAACGCAACACGACGCTGAAGAAATCCCTGGAATCCCATGGCGTGACGGTCAAGCAGGAGATCGTGCCGAATGTCGCGCATTCGATGCGTGGCGTGGCGCTGCATGTGAAGACCTTCTTTCTCGGTGTCCTCAAGGGCAAGCAGGACAAGACGGGGAAAGCGGCATGACCGAGAGTATTGCGCCTCCCTTCATCGAAGTTGAGGGTCCTATCGCCGAGCGTGGCGCCCAGTATGGCCGTGCGGCCGATGCGCGGGTTAAGCGGGGGGCTGAACTCTATAAGGGGTTCCTCGATGCGCGCGGCGTGTCCTGGGGGCAGGTTGTCGACGCGACACGGCTGCTGTCCGAGCGCCTGAAGGATCTCTATCCGGAACAGCATGACGAGCTGGAGGCCATCGCCAAGGGGGCCGGTGTCGATCTTGCCGAGGTCATGCTGATCAACGGCCGCAGCGAGGTGCTGAATGCCGCCGCTGTCGCGCTGAAGGAAGAAGAGAAAAACGAGATCGACGATGGCTGCACGGCCGCCGTCGCCTTGCCGGAGAAAACGGCCGAGGGGCGGTTGATCCACGGGCAGAACTGGGACTGGCGCCCGGAATGCGAGGAGACGGCTGTGATCGTGGCCGTTCGCCGCGAGAACGGGCCGGACCTGCTGACCTATGTCGAGGCGGGCGGTCTTGCCCGTGCCGGCTTCAACGAGATCGGCGTTGCCGTCACCGGGAACAACCTGACCATCGAGGGTGAGGACTGGAGCCGCCCGGGCGTGCCGTTGTCGGTGATCCGGCGGTTGATCCTGGAAGCCCCGACCTACCCCGAGGCGATGAACGCGATTGCCCGGGCGCCGCGTACGGTTTCCAACAACATGATTGTCAGCTGCGCCCAGGATACCGGCGATGCGATCGATCTGGAGACCACGCCGGACGAGATTTTCTGGGTGGCGCCGGAAGACGGTCTGCTAACCCATTCCAACCATTTCGTCAGCCAGGCGGCGCGGGCCAAGGTGGTTGATCGCGGCGTTCTGAGCGGCATGGATTCACTGTACCGGGACCGCCGGGTCCGCGCGCATCTCGCGCGTTGCGGCTCGAAGGTCACGATCGATGATTTCAAGTCCGCCTTCTCGGACAGGTTCGGTCATCCGCGCGCGGTTCTGCGCACGCCGGACCCGACCAGCTCGAACCAGATCTCGGCCACCGTGGCGACCATCATCATGGATGCCGCCGACCGGGTGATGTGGGTCCGGCAGTCGCCGTACCGCAGCGAGGAATACGTGAAATATCACCTTTAAGTCCGTCCAGACCCTCGGACGGATCATAACCGAGCACATAACAGGGAGATGGGTCAGTGAAGTTGCATAAACATCTGATTACCAGTGCCGCTGCCTTGGCACTGGTCGTCGCCGCGGCCGGACAGGCCAAGGCGGAGAAGGTCCTCGACGTGGCCTTCACTCAGGACATCCGGGGTACCAACCCGGGCGTCGACCGTGACGGCAACACCGACACGGTTCACATGCATATTGTCGAGGGACTGGTTGCCTATGCCGCCGATTTCTCGATCAAGCCGATGCTGGCGGACAGCTGGACGGTCAGCGATGACGGTCTGACATATACCTTCAAGCTGCGTCAGGGCGTGAAGTTCCACAACGGTGCGGACATGACTTCCGCTGAAGTGAAATGGTCCTGGGACCGCTTCATGGACAAGGCAACCAAATGGCGTTGCCGCAGCTACTTCATGAACGGCGATGCGCCTGCGGTGACCATGGCGACGCCGGACGCTTCCACGGTCGTCTACACGCTGGATAGCCCGAACGCGACGTTCCTCGGCAATCTGGCCCGCTTTGACTGCGGTAACACTGCCGTGCTGCATCCGGATTCGGTCGATGCCGACGGCAAATGGAAAGCCCCGATCGGTACCGGTCCGTTCAAGTTCGGCGCCATCGAGCCCGGCCGTTATATCGACCTGGTCAAATTCGACGGCTATAGCCCGCGCACCGATGCGCAGGACGGCTATGCCGGCCGCAAGGACGTTCTGGTCGACCGGGTGCGTCTGCATGTTCTGCCGGAAGCCTCCGTCATCAAAACCGCCTACCAGGCCGGTGATCTTGACCTGATCTCCATCGAGGCCGCTGCCATTCCCGAGCTTGAGGCCGTACCGCACACCACGGTCATCAAGGCCGAAACGGCGGTCTGGGATACGCTGCTGATCAATTCCCGCGATCCGCTGCTGAAAGACGTACGCATCCGTCAGGCCATGGCGCATGCCATCGACCGTGATCAGATCATCGCGGTTATCAGCGAAGGCCAGGGCCGGGCGAACCCGTCTCCGGTGCCGCCGGTTTCTTCCTACTTCAGCGATGAGCTGTGGAAGAAGCTGCCCTACGATCTTGACAAGGCGAAAGCCCTGCTTGAAGAGGCCGGGTATAAGGGCGAGCCGATCAGTATCGTCGCCAACAAGCGTGCCGGTGCCTATTACGAGCGTGCCCTGATCGCCCAGAGCATGCTGCGCAAGGCTGGCATCAATACCGAGCTGAAGGTCCTGGAATGGGGCACCCAGCTCGACATGTACAAGACCGGCAAATACCAGATGCAGTCGTTCTCGTACTCGCCGCGCCTTGATCCGGCATTGAGCTTCGAGATGATTTCCGGCACCAAAGCCCGCAAGGTCTGGCAGGATCCGGAAGCCATCGCCCTGGTGAAGAAGGCCATGGTCACTTCCGTTCCCGCGGAACGCCAGAAAATGGTCAATCAGCTGCATGCCATGTTCATCGAGCAGGTCCCGGCCATCGGCCTCGGCCATCGCATGGAATTCTATGCGGTTCGCGACAAGGTGACGGGCTTCAAGGGCTGGGGTGCCGGCAAGATGATCTTCTGGGGCGTGGACGTTAAATAGGTCCTGAAGATCCAACAATGAACGGGTGTGGGTAGCACATGTGGTCTTTTGTCTTAAAACGCAGCCTGATGGCGCTGCCCACGCTGTTCCTTGTCTCGGTGATCGTCTTCACCTTGATCCGGTTGATCCCGGGCGACCCGGCGGAGCTGATGCTCTCCGACCTGGACGACCCGGTGATCGTCGCGCAGATGCGGGCGGATCTGGGGCTCGACAAGCCGATCCCGGTACAGTTCGGAATTTGGCTCAAGAATCTCGCGACAGGAGATTTCGGGGTATCGATCCGCACGCACGAGCCGGTGCTTGATGCATTGCTTGATCGTCTCTCGGTGACGGCCACGGTGGTTTCCATCGCGGTGGTCTTCGCCACCCTGATTGCGATCCCTGCCGGACTGATCGCTGCCAGATTCCAGAATACCGGCATCGATTTCGCCATCGTTCTGGCGGCCATCGTGAAACTTTCCATGCCGAGCTTCTGGGTCGGGTTGATGTTGCTGCTGTTGTTTGGTGTCTATCTGAAATGGCTGCCAACAATCGGCTTCGTCACACTGAGCGAGGATTTCGGCCTTGGCATGATCTATCTGATCCTGCCGGTCAGCTCGCTCGCCCTGACCGAAGTTGCCGTGCTGACCCGGATGATGCGTTCCAGCACGCTGGAAGTGCTGCGTCAGGAATATGTCACCCACGCCCGGGCCAAGGGCCTGTCCGAAGGCGCCGTGATGCTGCGGCACGTCCTGAAGAACGCCGCTGGCCCGACACTCACCATGCTTGGCCTGATTCTGGCCTCGCTGTTGGGCGGCGCGGCGGTGACCGAAACCGTTTTCAGCCTGCCCGGTATCGGCAAGCTGGTGGTCGACAGCATTTACGCCCGCGACTATCCGACATTGCAGGGCGCCCTGCTGCTGATCGCCGGTATCTACGTCGTGGTCAACCTCATCATTGATCTTCTTTACGCCGCGCTTGACCCCAAGGTTCGCTTGCAATGAGACGACTGAAATCGCTGCTTTCGCGCCCCAATGGCCTGATTGGCGGCACGATGATCGGCCTTGTGCTTCTGGCCGCGCTGACCGGTGTGATCTACACACCCTACGATCCGGAGGGCACGGACTTCATGCTGCGCTTCGCGCCGGCATCGGCGGAGCACCTTTTTGGCACCGATATGTTTGGCCGGGACCAGCTTTCCCGCATCCTGGCGGGGGCCAGCGTATCGGTCACCATCAGTGTGCTGACGGTATTGCTGGCCGCATCGGGCGGTGTGGTGATCGGCGCGCTCTGTGGCTTCATTCAGGGGACGTTCGACCGCCTGGTGATGATGGTCATCGAAGCGCTGATGGCCTTTCCCGGTATCCTGCTTGCCCTGTCGCTGATGGTGGTGATCGGCCCGAACAAATATGGCGTGGTGCTGGCCCTGTCGCTGGCCTATCTGCCGTCCGTCACCCGGCTGATCCGAGGCGCCGTGCTTTCGGTGCGGGAAAAGGAATATGTCGAGGCCTCGATCGCGCTTGGCAATGGACCGGTCTACACCCTTGCTCGCCATATCCTGCCGAATTGTATAGCGCCGCTGATCGTGCTGTGCACGACGATGTTCGGCTGGGTACTGCTGGCGGAAAGCGCGCTCAGTTTCCTTGGCCTCGGGGTTCCGCCGCCGGCGCCGACCTGGGGCAACATGCTGGCCGAGGCCCGCGCCCATCTGATGCGTGACCCCTGGCTCGGCATCCTGCCGGGGCTGTGTGTCTCCGTTGCCCTTGTCGGGGTCAATCTGTTCGGGGACGCGCTGCGCGATGAACTCGACCCGCGTGATACCTTCGTGAAACGGGAGCCGAAATGACCGCCGAGACCAATCTGCTCGAGGTCCGCGGACTCGAGGTGACCTTCCCAATCCCCGGCCGTGAGGTGCGGGCCTGCCAGAATGTCGATCTGGCGATCGCACCGGGGCAAATCCATGCCGTGGTTGGCGAGTCGGGCAGTGGCAAGACCATGCTCGCGCGCTCCACCCTGCGGCTGTTGCCGCCGCCGGCGCTGATCACCGCCGGCTCGATCCACTTCGAGGGCCGCGATCTTGTCGAGGCGTCGGAACTGGAGATGCGGAAGGTGCGCGGTGCGCGTATCGGCATGATTTTCCAGGAGCCGCTGGTTTCTCTCAATCCGGCATTGCGGATCGGCCGGCAGATGGCCGAGGCCATGCGCCTGCATACGGACCTTCCGATGGAAGAGATCCGGGCAAAGGCTGTCGAGATGCTGCGGGCCGTGCGCATGCCGGATCCGGAAGGCTGCCTCTCGCGGTACCCGCATGAATTCTCCGGCGGGATGCGTCAGCGCATCATGATCGCATCGGTCATGATGATGCGTCCGGCCCTGTTGCTGGCGGACGAGCCGACCACCGCGCTCGATGCCGTCGTGCAGCGCGAGGTGCTCGACATCATGGCGGATATCGTCAAGGAATTTGGCACCTCCATCATGCTGGTGAGCCATGACCTTGGTGTGGTCGCCCGCTATGCCGACGAGGCGACGGTGATGGAAAAGGGTGTGGTCGTCGAGCAGGGCGCCTCGGGCAAACTGCTCGCGCAGCCATCGCATCCTTACACCCAGAAGCTGTTGAGCTCTCTGCCGAAGCCGCCGACAAGCTCCCGCGCGAGCACGGAGGTACGCCAGCCCCTGCTCAGTGCCCGTGATATCGAAGTGCATTACGAGACGCCCTCCCGCTGGCCTTTCGGTAAACCGCGCCTGCATCGCGCCGTTGCCGGTATGTCCCTCGACATTCATGCGGATGAAATGGTCGGGCTGGTTGGCGAGTCCGGTAGCGGCAAGAGCACGCTTGGCCGTGCCCTGATCCGGCTGAAGGATCCCAGCGCGGGATCGGTCACACTCGACGGACAGGATATTCTGTCGCTTTCGGGCACCGCACTCCGGGATGTCCGCCGCCAGCTTCAGATCATCTTCCAGGACCCGTATTCCTCGCTTAACCCGAGGATGCGTATTGGTGCATTGGTCGGCGAAGGATTGCGCCATATCGACGATATCAGCCCGACCAAGGCGCGTGAGCGGGTGCTCGACATGCTGGATGCGGTCGGTCTCGGACGCGGCTATGCGGACCGGTTTCCGCACGAGATGTCCGGTGGACAGCGTCAGCGCGTCGCCATTGCCCGTGCTCTGGTATCCCGGCCGCGCCTGGTGGTGGCGGACGAGCCGGTCTCCGCGCTCGATATCACCATTCAGGCTCAGATCCTCGACCTGCTGCGCGATCTGAAAAACCGGTTCGACTTCGCCTGCCTCTTCATCAGCCATGATCTCGGCGTGGTCGAGAGCATCTGTGACCGGGTGCTGGTGATGTACAAGGGACGGGTGATGGAGGAGGCGGGGGCCGCAGCTCTCTTCGCACGGCCGAGCCACCCCTATACCTGCCGCTTGATGAATGCGGCGCCGATGCTGGAAGCGGGGCAGGACGGCTACGGCCTGAAGGACATAGAGCGTCTGCCCCCGGCCGATCTCGGAGCATTCTTCGACGCTGATATCCATGCGGATGCCTATCAGCTTCGCGCTGTCGGCCCGGGGCACAAGGTCGCTTTCCAAGGCTGATCCTTTATAGCCCGAGGGGGCTGGCTGACGTCAGGCACTCAAATGGCCGCCACGGTTTCCGTGGCGGCCATTTTTATTGAGCACTTTGATATCCCTCCATCCCCCGGTCGTGCCGGAGAATGGAGGGGGTTAGCCTTTAGCTGCAGCCGGACGTCCCGCCGCAGGTGTCGCATTTCAGGCAGGTGCCGTTGCGGACCAGGGTGAAGTTGCCGCATTCGCCGCAGCTTTCGCCCTCATAGCCCTTGATGCGGGCCTCACGGATCCGGTTCAGCTTGGCGTCGGTCGCGTCCATCACGCTTTCGGAGACGGTGACCGATGCGCTCTTCTGCACCGTTGTCGTCACGGTCGCCGCATGCGCGGCCGTCGTTGCCATGACCGGCTGGGCATTGTCCGTTCCGGTGGCCTTCATCTGGTTCGATTGACCACCCTGCAACACCACCAGATTCTTGCGGACATAACCGCGGCTGGTGATGGTGCCGACCTGCTCCATGAGCTGGGCCTTGGCTTTGTCGACGGCGTTCTCGTCGTCGCCGCCACCCATCGCATCCGGCATCAGGTCGCTGGTGTCGACATGGCTGAGATCGTGGCGGTCGAGATAGGAGATCGCCAGCTCCCGGAAGATGTAGTCGAGGATCGATGTCGCCATCTTGATGGCGTCGTTGCCGGTCACCATGCCCTGCGGCTCGAACCGCGTGAAGGTGAAGGCGTCGACATATTCCTCAAGCGGCACGCCATATTGCAGGCCGATGGAAACAGCGATGGCGAAGTTGTTCATCAGCGAGCGGAAGGCGGCGCCTTCCTTGTGCATGTCGATGAAGATCTCGCCCAGCTTGCCTTCCTCGTACTCGCCGGTCCGGAGATACACCTTGTGGCCGCCGACATTGGCTTTCTGGGTGTAGCCCTTGCGGCGATGCGGCAGACGCTGGCGTTCCGCTGCCCGCTCGATGATGCGCTCGACGATCCGCTCGGCGACAACCGGCGCCTTGGCGGCGATCGGTGCTTCCAGCAGATCTTCCATTTCGTCCTCGTCCTCATCGTCAACGAGGGAGGAGGAGAGCGGCTGGCTCAGTTTGGAGCCGTCGCGATAGAGCGCGTTGGCCTTGATGCCGAGCTTCCAGGAGAGGATGTAGGCGTCGGAGCAATCCTGGATCGTCGCCGCGTTCGGCATGTTGATGGTCTTGGAGATCGCACCGGTGATGAACGGCTGGGAGGCCGCCATCATGCGGATATGGCTTTCGGTGGAAAGGAACCGCTTGCCGGTCCGGCCGCACGGATTGGCGCAATCGAACACCGGCAGATGCTCGTCCTTCAGATACGGTGCGCCTTCCAGCGTCATCGCACCGCAGACATAGGTGTTGGCTTCCTCAACCTGCTTCTTGCTGAAGCCGAGGGAGAGCAGCATGTCGAAGGAGAGGTCGTTCAGCTGCGCATCGGTGAAGCCGAGCGTGTCGCGGCAGAAACCCTCGCCGAGGGTCCACTTGTTGAAAGCGAACTTGATGTCGAAGGCGCTGGCCACCGCATCCTGGATCACCTTCACCTGGGCATCGCCGAAGCCTTTTGCCTTCAGGCTTTCCGGATTGATACCCGTTGCGCCTTCGAGCGTGCCGTGGCCGACGGCATAGCGGATGATCTCTTCGATCTGCGCTTCCGAGTAACCAAGGTTGCTCAGGGCTTCCGGAACGATCCGGTTGATGATCTTGAAATACCCGCCGCCGGCCAGCTTCTTGAACTTCACCAGGGCGAAGTCAGGCTCGATGCCGGTAGTGTCGCAATCCATGACCAGACCGATGGTGCCGGTCGGTGCGATCACCGTGGTCTGGGCATTGCGGTAGCCGTGCTGCTGGCCGAGTTCCAGAGCCGCGTCCCAGGCCGCGATGGCCGCCGCGTTCAGCTCACGGTTCGGGCTGTTCAGGGCGTTCAGCGGTACGGGCGGGATCGACAGATCCTCATAACCCTCGTCCTCGCCATAGGCGGCGCGGCGATGGTTGCGGATAACCCGCAGCATGTGTTCGGCGTTCGGCTTGTATTCCGGGAACGTGCCCAGCTCGCCCGCCATTTCGGCGGAGGTCTTGTAGGCAATGCCGGTCATCAGAGCACTGATGCCACCGCACAGCTCACGGCCTTCGTCGCTGTCATAGGAAAAGCCGCTGGCCATCAGCAGGCCGCCGATATTGGCGAAGCCGAGGCCGAGGGTACGGAAGTCGTAAGACAGTTTGGCGATTTCCTTGGACGGGAACTGCGCCATCAGCACGGAGATTTCCAGCGTGATGGTCCAGATCCGGGTGGCGTGCTCGAACGCGTCGATGTCGAAGCTGCCATCCTCATGCCGGAACTGCATCAGGTTCATCGATGCGAGGTTACAGGCCGTATCGTCGAGGAACATGTACTCGGAGCACGGGTTGGATGCATTGATCCGTCCCGAAGCCGGGCAGGTGTGCCATTCGTTGATCGTGGTGTCGTACTGGATGCCCGGATCGGCGCAGGCCCAGGCCGCGTTGGAGACCTTGTCCCACAGTTCGGCGGCATTGACGGATTCGGCGACCTTGCCGTCGGTACGGCGGATCAGGTCCCAGTTCTTGCCCTCGGCAACCGCTTCCAGGAAGTCATTGCTGACCCGGATGGAGTTGTTCGAGTTCTGCCCGGAGACGGTGAGGTAGGCTTCGCTGTCCCAGTCGGTGTCGTAGGTCGGGAAGTCGATTTCGGTGAAGCCCTGCTCGGCGAACTGGATGACCCGCTGGATGTAGTTTTCCGGGATCATCGCCTTGCGGCCGCCAATGATGGCTTTCTTCAGGGCACGGTTCTGCTTCGGGTCGAAGCGGGCGGAACCCTCGACGCCGTCGGCCTCGCGGCAGGCGGCCATGACTTCTTTCAGATGCTTCTGGGCCAGCTTGGAGCCGGAGACCAGGGCCGCGACCTTCTGCTCTTCCCGAACCTTCCAGTCGATATATTTCTCGATGTCCGGATGGTCGATGTCGACGGTGACCATCTTCGCCGCACGGCGGGTGGTGCCGCCGGACTTGATCGCGCCGGCAGCCCGGTCGCCGATCTTCAGAAAGCTCATCAGGCCGGAGGACTTGCCGCCACCGGACAGGGACTCGCCCTCGCCGCGCAGGCGGGAGAAGTTGGAGCCGGTGCCGGAGCCATATTTGAAGAGCCGCGCTTCACGGACCCAGAGGTCCATGATGCCGCCGTCATTCACCAGATCGTCGCTGACGCCCTGGATGAAGCAGGCATGGGGCTGGGGATGCTCGTATGCCGACTTGGAGCGGGTCAGTTTGCCGGTCTTGTAGTCGACATAATGGTGGCCCTGTGCGGGACCGTCGACGCCATAAGCCCAGTGCAGGCCGGTGTTGAACCATTGGGGGGAGTTCGGGGCAGCCATCTGCCGGCAAAGCATATGGCACATTTCTTCGTAATAGGTCTTGGCATCGGCTTCGGTGTCGAAGTAGCCGCCTTTCCAGCCCCAGTATGTCCAGGTGCCGGCCAGCCGGTTGAAAACCTGCTTGGCGCTGCTTTCGCCGACCGTGCGCTCATCTTCCGGAAGGGCCGCGATGGCGTCCTTGTCCGGGGTCATGCGCCACAGCCATGAAGGAACGTCGTTCTCTTCGAACGGCTTCAGGCGTGCCGGGATGCCCGCCTTGCGGAAATATTTCTGTGCGAGGATGTCGCAAGCCACCTGCGACCAATCGGCCGGGACTTCAATATCTGCATTCTGGAAGACCACAGACCCATCCGGGTTGCGGATTTCGCTGCTGGTTTTCCGAAATTCAATACCTGCGTAGGGACCCGTCTTGGAATCCGTAAACCGGCGCTCGATTCTCATACCTGGAACCCCCCGTTCCGTTCAGTCAATGGCTTTAACGCGGAGGCCACAAGATCTTGTGGCCGAAGGTTGAGACGATACTGGATTTGGCGCCCTGGAAGCAATGATTAATGAACCGAAAGGGCAGAAAAAATGAATGCAGGATCGTTACGCGCAGAATTCCGGGAAATTTGACTGATGGCGCGCACGGATCAAATAAAAAGGAAGTAAAATAGAAATAAATTCACCAATTCATTTAGGAGAATTAAGGGTGAGGGAACAGTTGCGGAGTGCGTATCACAAACCGGCGAGCTGAAGTCTTGATCGTATGACCAAGATTCAAATTTCTATTAGAGGGCCCGTGCCAAGCCGTCGACGCAAATAATGCCGTTTTCGGTTTTCCGAAGCAACATATTTTGTGCGCGGAAGTGTCATTAAATCTACATCTGGTGTTTTTTGGCGCTCCGGCACGGTGAGAGCCTTGTTCGGCTATATGCTGCGGGAAGCAGCTCTTGCCCGGCGGTCCGGATCTGTGGCTCACTCACGGGCTGGCGGTTCCGCCAGATCAATAAACCTAGGGGGATTGCGATGGACCTGACGCTCTGGCTTGCATTCACGGCGGCTTCGTCCGTCATGCTCGCGATCCCCGGCCCGACGGTCATGCTGGTCGCGAGCTATGCGATGACGCGTGGGCGGGATACCGGCTGGGCGACTGTTCCGGGAGTGGCGCTCGGCGATCTGTTGGCAATGACGGTTTCCCTGCTTGGCGCCGGTGCGGTTCTGGCGGCGTCCGCGGAGCTCTTTACACTGCTGAAACTGGCCGGGGCAGGGTATCTCGTCTGGCTTGGCATCCAGCTTTGGCGAAGCAAGCCCGAACTGGCGGCCCTGCCTGGCGGCGATCAGCGCCGGGACAAGGTCCGGATGTTCAGCAACGCCTTTGTGGTGACGGCGCTCAATCCCAAGGGAATCGTTTTCTTCGTGGCCTTCGTGCCGCAATTCATCGATCCGGCACGTCCTGTCGTTGCGCAATGCGCGGTGCTGATTGCGACCTTCGTGATCCTGGGCGCACTTAACGCGGCATTCTGGGCTGTGACGGCGGGGACCATGCGGCACCGGTTTTCCAGTCCGCGAGCACTTCGTCTCGTCAACCGCCTTGGCGGAAGCGCCATGATCGGCGCGGGGCTTCTGACGGCTCTGGCGCGCCGCGCCGGCTGAGACTAAATAATAAACGCATAAGAATCAGGGAGTGGACGAATGGCGATCATCAGACACAAGGGCGAGTATGTGGCGCTCGACGCGGCGGCACTCGAACGCTGGAAAGGTGTCCCTCCAGCGGTTGCCGGGGATTGTCTGAACCGGACGGCAAGCATGGCGGGCCGGGTCTCTCCCCTACATCCGGATATGCGCATTATCGGGCATGCCCGCACCATTCGGGTTATGGCCGGCGACAATGCCTGCGTTCATGCGGCGATCCCGCTGATGCGGCCGGGGGAGATCATCGTGATCGATGCCGGGGGCAATCCGGATGTGGCAATCATCGGGGAAATTCTGGTGACGGCGGCAAAGCACAAGGGCGTGGCCGGGTTTGTCATTGACGGTGCCGCGCGGGATGTGGCCGAGCTCCGGTCGGGCGATGTGCCGGTTTTTGCCTCTGCCTCGGTTCCGGCCGGCCCGCACAAAGGCTTCGGCGGCTCGATCGACGGCCCGATCTCCTGCGGCGGTGTCCCGGTTCATACCGGTGATCTTATCCTCGGCGACGCGGACGGGGTCACCGTCGTGCCGCTTGCGCAGGCGGCCGCGATTCTGGAGGCCGGAGAGGCGCATGTCCGCAAGGAGACTGACATGCTGGCACAACTCGCGGCGGGCAAGACCACGGCGGAGATGCTCGGGATCGAAATCCCGGAGGTCAACGCGGAATAAGGTTTTGCGCGTCCGACTGGACGGCGCGGCGCGGGAATGACATATTCCGCCAACGTCTTGATGCAGGTGACAGGGTGGTTCGTCGATGAACATCGGCACGTCAATTTATACATGGCTCAACGGCCGCGAGATCGGTCAGGACCAGTTCGGTAATCGCTATTACGAGCACAAGTCCGCACCGGCCGCTGGCTACAAGCGGAAACGCTGGGTGATTTATAACGGTATCGTCGAAGCCTCGAAGGTGCCGGCGGAATGGCATGCCTGGTTGCATTACACGGCCGAGGCGCCGCTGCCGGCCGATAACGATTTCGAGTGGCAGAAAGAGCATCTGCCGAACCTGACGGGCACCCGCTACGCCTATCGTCCGCCGGGGCATGTTCTCGAAGGCGGCAAGCGTGATGCTGCTACCGGGGACTATGAAGCCTGGACTCCGAACTGACGGTTTCCGGCCGTGAGAAGGGAGTGCTTTGGCGCTGTCTGATTCAACCTGTTGAGGTCTCATGAAGCGGAATACGATCGAAACGGTTATCGGCGCCGTAGTGCTGGTTGTTGCCGGCATATTCATGGCATTCGCCTATGTCTCTGCCGACCTTAATACGCGCGGCGGCTATACCGTGACGGCGAACTTCAACAAGGTCGCCGGGCTTGCCGTTGGCGGTGACGTCCGGATGAGCGGGATCAAGATTGGCTCCATCGTCAGCCAGGAGCTTGACCCGAAATCCTTCCTGGCGAAGGTGACGATGAATATCCGCGACGATATCGAACTGCCGGCCGATAGCGCGGCGGCGATCTCGAATGAAAGCCTGCTCGGCGGGAGTTTCCTTGAGATCATTCCGGGGGGCGATCCGGATATCATCAAGAATGGCGGGGCAATCGAATATACGCAGGACCCCGTGGATATCGTTCAGCTTCTCGGCAAGTTCATATTTTCGGCCAGTTCTTCCGCCAAGAAAGAATAGTCAGGCGAAACAGGTCGGGATCCATCCCATGAAACTGTCTAAGAGTGTGTCCATCTGGGCGGCGGGTTTACTCCTGATCGCCCAGTCTGGCGGTGCCGGTGCTCAGACCGCGGCGCCAGATCCGGGCTGGATCGAGCTTCCCGTGGCCGTCATGCAGGGGCTGGACAAGATCACGGCGCGGATCTCCACCTTCGAGGCGCAGGTGGGGGAGACGGCCAGCTTCGGGACGTTTTCCATTACGCCGCGTGCGTGCCGCAAGCGTCCGCCGACCGAAACACCGGAAAACGCCGCCTTTCTCGAAATCGACGAGCAAAAGCCCGACGAAGAGCAGATCCGCCTGTTCACGGGCTGGATGTTCTCTTCAAGCCCGGCGCTGAACGCGGTGGAACATCCGGTCTATGATGTCTGGCTTCTCGATTGCAAAAGCTCTTCAACGAATGGCCAGTCATCCGGCGCCGAATAGAATTCGGCCGGGAGCTTGAGTGCCTCCGCGAGCTGGTCGCGATAGCTCTGACGCGGAATTTCGATCGCTCCGAACTGCGCCAGATGCTCGGTGATGAATTGGCTGTCCAGCAGCATGAAGCCGGACGCCTTGAGCCGGGCCACCAGATGGACAAGCGCCACTTTGCTTGCGTTCGGCTCCCGGCTGAACATGCTCTCGCCAAAGAACGCGGCTCCCAGGGAAACTCCATATAGCCCGCCGACGAGCTTTCCGTCGCGCCAGCATTCAACGCTGTGCCCGTAGCCCATCTCGTATAACGACATGTAGAGCCCGAAGATCTCTTCGTTGATCCAGGTATCGGGACGCTCGTCCCGGGTTTCCGCGCATCCTTCCAGGACGCCACGGAAATCCGTATCGCAGCGGACATCGAAACGCCGCCGCTTTACCTCCTTGCGGAGGCTGCGCGATATATGAAAATCGGCAAGGGGCAGGACGCCCCGTTTTTCCGGATCAACAAAGAAGGTGCGGGCATCGTCGTGTCTTTCCGCCATCGGAAAGACACCGATGGCATAGGCCTGCAGCAACAGTTCGGGCCGCAATTGCGACATCGTGCCGGCGCCTCCTCTACGCTCTGACGAGCGAGGGGCCGAACCGGTCAGACCGGTTCAGCGAGGAAAGTTTTCTCAAGCCAGTGTATGTCGTATTCGCCGTTGATGAAATCAGGTGCCTGGGAAAGATCCTGATGCAGAGGCACGGTGGTCTCGACATTGCTGATGACGATCTCGTCCAAAGCCCGGCGTAGCCGCAACAAACACTCGTTCCGGTTCGCACCGTGAACGATCAGCTTGGCGACCAGGCTGTCATAGTAAGGCGGTATCTGATAGCCGGCATAGAGCGCCGAATCGACCCTGACCCCGAGGCCTCCCGGTGCGTGATAGTCGGTCACGCGGCCGGGTGACGGCATAAAGGTGCGAGGGTTTTCCGCATTGATCCGGCACTCGATCGAATGGCCGTTCAGCACGACATCGTCCTGGGTGAAGGACAGGGGCGCGCCGGATGCGATCTGGATCTGCTCGCGCACAAGATCGATACCGGTGATCATTTCGGTGATCGGATGTTCGACCTGCAGACGGGTATTCATCTCGATGAAGAAGAACTCGCCATCCTCGTACAGGAATTCCAGCGTACCGAGGCTGCGGTAATTCATCTTCGCGGTGGCGCTGGCGGCAATGGCGCCGATCTTCGCGCGTGCTTCCGCATTCAGGGCAGGCGAGGGGGCTTCTTCCAGGACCTTCTGGTGGCGCCGTTGCAGGGAGCAGTCGCGCTCGCCCAGATGCACCACGTGGCCATGGCCGTCACCGACGATCTGAACCTCGATATGGCGCGGTTTGGAGAGATAGCGCTCCATATAGACTTCGTCATTGCCGAACGCCGCCGCCGCTTCCCGGCGGGCCATGTTGTAGGCGTCGCTGACCTCGTCCCTGTTCTGGGCGATCTTCATACCGCGCCCGCCACCGCCGGCGGTGGCCTTGATCAGGACCGGAAAGCCGATCTCTTCGGCTGCCGCTATGGCGCCCTCGACCGAGGTGACCGGTCCGTCAGAGCCGGGCACGCAAGGAATGCCCAGCGCCTTCACCGTCCGCTTGGCGATGATCTTGTCGCCCATGTCACGGATATGCTGCGGCGAGGGGCCGATGAAGACGAAGCCGTGCGCTTCGACGATTTCGGCGAAATCCGCGTTTTCGGACAGAAAACCGACACCGGGATGGATGGCGTCGGCGCCGGTCACGGTCGCGGCGGTAAGGATGGCCGGGATGTTGAGATAGCTGTCCTTCGCGGCAGGCGGGCCGATACAGACACTCTCATCGGCCAGGCGCACATGCATCGCGTCCGCGTCGGCGGTCGAATGCACGGCAACGGTCCGTATGCCCATTTCCCGGCAGGCCCGGTGAATGCGCAGGGCCACGTCGCCGCGATTGGCGATTAGGACTTTCTCGAACATTTCGGCTCCAGCCCGCTACTCGATAACGATCAGCGGCTGGCCGAACTCGATCGGCTGCCCGTTCTGAACCAGTATGTCCTTCACCGTTCCGGCGCGGGGCGCGGGAATCGGGTTCATGACCTTCATGGCTTCGATAATCATCAGGGTCTGGCCTTCGGTGACCCTGGTGCCGACCGAAACGAACGGGGCCGAGTCGGGATCGGGGCCGAGATAGGCAGTGCCGACCATCGGGGAATTCACGGCGCCTGCAATATCAGCCGGCGCTGCGTCCGCAGAGGGCGCGATCGGTGCCGAAACCGGTGCCGCCGCTACACTGGCAACCTGTTGCACTGCGGGGCGGGCCACGCGGATCCGCCAATCGTCCGTCGCGTATTCGAGTTCGCCGAGGCCGGTCTCTTCCAGGAGGGCGGCGAGCTTTCTTACGAGTTTGCTGTCAATGTCGTGCGACAAAGGGGTCTCCGGGTTCGTTCAGGTGCGATCGAGTATCCGCGCCATACCATCAAGGGCCAGGACATAGCCCTGGGTTCCAAGGCCGACGATGATTCCTTCGGCAACGGATGAAATATAAGAGGTGTGGCGGAAGGCTTCGCGCCGGTGAATGTTCGAAATATGCACTTCGATCACCGGCAGGTCGGCCACGCGTAAAGCGTCGTGAATGGCGACGGAGGTGTGCGTATAAGCACCGGCATTGATGATAATCCCCGACGCGCTGCCGCGCGCCTGCTGGATGATCGTTACCATTTCGCCTTCGAAGTTCGATTGCCGGAAATCGGTCGCCAGCCCGAGTGTCGCCGCATGGTCGGCACACATGGCATCGACATCATCCAATGTCTCGGCCCCATAGAGCTCAGGCTCCCGGGTTCCAAGCATGTTCAGATTTGGACCGTTCAGGATAAGAATTTCCGGGCGTTCAGACACTATGCTCGCCTGCATCTCAGTTTCGAGGGTTATATCACGCGGTCCGGGTGACGCAATCGGAACCGGCCCCGCGAATCATCTAATATAACTGATCCGAGGAGTACATGGTGAGAATGGAGCTGCCTTTTTTCAGGCAGGTGCCGTCACTCGCATACGTGCCTTCATGGGATTGCGTGTTCTGGCGGGCATTGTCCGGGATGGTGTCGGTGACTTTTGTGCAGCCGAGAATGGTATCCAGATCGCCGGAAGGACCAGTCATAGGAAGAAACAGCCGCTGGACAATGACATGGCGTTTGTCGTGCAAGGTCTGTGGCGCCACGGTATGGACAAGAAATCCGGATTCCAGGCACTGGTTGAGACGCTCTTTCAAGAGAGCGGCGGTTCTGGCGGACAGGAAATCCTTCAGGGAACGGCCTCTGAGGCCCTGGCCGTAAAGTGTGTTCACCGCTTCACCGACGAGGTGATAGCGATAACAGTCGTGATCCGGCTCCCGCTGGCAAATCCAGACAAATGGAAGTGCCGGTCCAAGCTCAAGCGGTTCAATCGACTTGCGCGCCGGATAGGCATCGCCGGTGCGCCACGCGAACCATCGTTCCACCAATTTCCCTAATGTCGGGTCTTCGATGTTTTCGATTATCTGGCTCATTGCCTGAACTCTTTCCAAGAGCTTGGACGCGGTCCAAAGCGCGAATGCGCGAACCTCGATGGGAATCCGGATATCATGCCGCAATGGTTGAGGCAATAAACTGCGTGTGGAAGAGAGTTATTCTGAAACCTGGACGTCCTGACAACCACCTTTACGGAGTGGTTGTCATATTTTGAGCCATTTTTGTCAATTTTTCCAATAATTGAATTAACGTGTCTTTCTCTTCCGGGGTGAGGATTGAGGCAAGATGCTCTTCCCTTTCGAGTGCGATCGGCACGATTTGGTTGTAAATTGTCTGGCCGCTTTCGGAGAGAGATAATATTGCCCGGCGCCGATCATCAGGGTGAACCTGTTTCCGGATATGCCCCCCTTCCAGCAATTTTGCCGCGGCGCGGCTGACCTGAACCTTATCCATCGCGGCTCGCTGCCGGATATCGTTCGACGTCATGGGGCCATCACTGCCGAGAATGGCCACGAGCCGCCATTCGGGGATGCTGATATCGAATTCCGATGCATACAGCTTCTGGATGCTGCGCGAGACCAGTGATGAAAGCAGCGCCAGCCGATAGGGCAGAAAATTATCGAGAGCAAAGCCCTGTTTGGCTGGCATCGCATTGCCGGAGGTATCGACGTCGGTGTCTTGACTCTGCACGCGCAATCCTTAATTAGTTTCATATGTAACTAAATGTGATCTGCCCTGACGTTCCGTTCTCGCCGCTGCACTGTCAAGCGGGAGCGGAAGCCGGAGGCAGACCGGAGGAGACGTTCATGGCATCGGAAACACTTCCCCCAATTCCAGGCGGCACCATCGACAATCCGATGGCGACCGATGGTTTCGAGTTTGTTGAATATACAGCGCCGGACCCGGAAAACCTGAAGACGCTGTTCCGGACTCTCGGCTTTACAGCTGTTGCCAGGCACCGGTCCAAGGACGTGACGCTTTTCCGGCAGGGCGGCGTGAACTTCATCGTCAACGGGGAGCCGGACAGTTTCGCCCAGTCTTTCGCCCGGGTGCATGGCCCGTCCTGTTGCGCCATTGCGTTCCGCGTTAAGAATGCGGCGGCGGCGTATGACCGTGCCCTGAAACTCGGCGCCCGGCCGTTCGAAGGCAAGGTCGGGCCGATGGAACTCAATATTCCGGCGATCCACGGTATCGGCGACAGCCTGATCTATCTGGTTGACCGGTATGGCGGGCCGACCATCTATGACGTGGATTTCGTGCCACTGGATGGTGTGGAGCAGGTGCCTGCCGGAGCCGGTTTTACGATGGTCGATCACCTGACCCACAACGTGCATCGCGGGCGGATGGATGTATGGGCCAACTTTTACGAGAAGCTCTTCAATTTTCGCGAGATCCGGTATTTCGATATTGAGGGCAAGTTGACCGGCCTCAGGTCCAAGGCGATGACCAGCCCGTGCGGCAAGATCCGGATCCCGATCAACGAATCCGCCGACGACAAATCGCAGATCGAGGAATATCTCAACGCCTATAAGGGCGAGGGCATCCAGCATATCGCGATGGCAACCGACGATATTTTCGCCAGTGTCGAAGCGCTCAAGGCGGCAGGCTCCAGGTTCATGGCTCCTCCGCCCGACACATATTATGAAATGCTGGACGAAAGGCTGCCCGGGCATGGCGAGAATGTCGCGGACCTGAAGCAGCACGGTATTCTTATCGATGGTGCGCCAACCGAGGATGGCGGCCTGCTGCTGCAGATCTTCACCGAGACGGTGATCGGACCGATTTTCTTCGAGCTGATCCAGCGCAAGGGAGATGAAGGTTTCGGCGAGGGCAATTTCAAGGCGCTTTTCGAATCCATTGAACAGGACCAGGTCAAGCGCGGGGTTCTCGACGCCTGACAGAAGGCGCTTGACCGGACGGTGAATTCGCTCTTCGCTTCTATATGCAGCCCGCCGGCCGATGCTGGCGGGCTGTCGCATATTTGAACGGAGTATTCATGGTTCCGCTGTTGCAGTTCCGGGCACTCCGCGGTGCCGGCAGGTCCGGGGGCGTTTTATGACAGGCGCTACCGGACATGCCGTGCGCAGCGGTGCCGCGCGGGTTTTCTTTATTCTGTGCGCGTTTCTGACACTGGTGCAGATCAACCGCCTTGGTGGCGGTGTGATCGCCAATGCTCTGATTGAGCAGCGCGGCATTTCCCCGGCAGAGATCGGTGTGGTCATCGGCATCATGTCGCTTGCGGCGGCTTTCGTGCAGATCCCGATGGGGGTGCTGTTCGATCGCTATGGTGCGCGCCTCACCACGTCGGCACTGAGCCTGATCGCCGTGTGCGGTATGGTGCTCTTCGCGGTCTCTGATAACGCGGCGGGATTGGTTGGAGGGCGGGTGCTTCTCGGCTTCGGTCATGCAGGTGCCGTGACAACCGTTTATCTGATCGTGCTTGGCTGGGTCACCCCGGACCGTGTGGCCACGGTTTCAGCGCGGCTTATCGCTCTTTCCGGGGCGACAAGCGGCCTGCTCGCAACGGCCCCGCTCGCCATCATGCTGCAGCAAGCCGGGTTCACGGTGACGTTCCTGCTTCTCGCCTCGGCGATCCTCCTGGTGACGATCCTGATCTTTCTCTGGGGCCAGGATCACCCGCCCGGTGTCGCCCGCCCGGAACGGCCGCCGGAAAGTCTCGGCCAGGCTTTTTCGGCAATCCTGACAATGCTGCGTGATCGCGATCTTCGCGGGACCCTGATCATGGC
Organism: uncultured Nisaea sp.; assembly: GCF_963974195.1. Taxonomy (NCBI): domain Bacteria; kingdom Pseudomonadati; phylum Pseudomonadota; class Alphaproteobacteria; order Rhodospirillales; family Thalassobaculaceae; genus Nisaea; species uncultured Nisaea sp. The sequence continues at coordinate 12,988 of NZ_CAXBDC010000006.1, read as the reverse complement.
AAGCTGTTTTGCCGCGCCCTTTGCCACCGTTGGCGGCCTCTGGGCCGGACCATACCTCAAGGAGGTTCACGGCCTTGGGCAAACCGAGGCCGGCTATGCGCTGCTCGCCATGGTTCTGGCGCAGAATGCCGGGACCCTGGGCTTCGGTCCGCTGGACCGGATTCTGAACTCCCGCAAGCGTGTGGTGCTGGGCAGTTGTGTGCTCATGGTGCTTTTGCTCGGCGTCATGACGGTGATCCCGCAGCCGCCGCTCTGGGGCGCCATGTTGCTGCTGATTGCCTTCGGCTTTGTCTCACCGTTCTTCGTTGTTCTGGCCGCGCATTGCCGGGGGTTCGTGCCAAATCATCTGGCGGGCCGGGCGATTACCGCCATGAGCCTTGTCGGCGTCGGCACGATCTTCTTCGCGCAATGGATCACAGGGCTGGTCGTGGATATTGCCGGTGGCGGCTCCGACCTGGCGTACAGGCTGGTCTTTGCCTGTGTCGCCGGGTTGATCGTGGTTGCAGCTGCATTCTACAGCCGGGTCCGGGATATTCCGCCGTCCGATCCTGCAAGCGGTCCTTAACCCGGCTCCTCCAGCCTAGCTTTTACGGGCGGCTTCGATCTGCTCGACCAGTGTGTCGAGGCTGACGGCGCCGGGCAGCAGCTCCTCGCCGACGATAAAGGCCGGTGTTCCATTCACGCCGAGAGACCGGGCAAGTACAACGGCTTCCTGGATGGTGCTCTGCGTCTCGGCGGACGCCATATCGGCCTTCAGTTTATCCAGGTCGAGGCCGACTTCACGTGCTGTCTGAAGCACAACGGCATCGCTGAGCCGTCCGCGATAGGCCATGAGCGCGATGTGAAATTCCTGGTAGGCGCCCTGATTCCGGGCCGCGATGGAGGCCTGTGCCGCGGTAACCGATGCCGGGCCGAGGATCGGGAACTCCTTCATGACCCAGCGGACATTCGGATCCTGTTTCAGCAGTTGCATCACCGGGTCGACCATGCGTTTGCAGTAACCGCACTGGTAGTCGAAAAACTCGACGACTGTGACATCGCCATCCGGATTTCCGATCACCGGGTCTTTCGGGTTACCCACGATCTGGTCCTGAAGCTTTGTGAGCGCGTCGCGCTGGCTTTCCTTCTGTGCCAGTTCCTGGCGCGCTTGCATGGCGTTCAGGGATTCAACGATCACTTCCGGATGCGCCATGATGTAATCGCGGATGGCGCTGTCGAGCGCCGACTTCTGGTCCGCTGAAAAGGGCTCCGCGGCAACAGCCGGCTGGCTGGCCGGGAAAACCGTCAGGCTGGCGGCAAGGGCCAGCGCCGGTATCAACGCTCTGCGGAATGTCGTGAGGGTCGTCCTGGCGGTCATCGTGCGTACCTTTCCGGTCATGCTTTCTTCATTGACGCATGTGAGTGCGCAAATGTGATGCGGCCCGCCAGCGCTGACAAGCCACGTTATCGTTATTGCGTATTGAGCATGGGAAGGTTGGAGCTAGTTTTTCTTCTTCCGCTCCCGGTCGCGCGGAGTCGAAAGTTCCTCGATGTCGGAGGCCCGCAGCCAGGCTTCCGTATGCGGCTTGAGCTTCTGCTTTGCCCGGTTTGCCTGCAGCGCCGCGTCATGTTCCTGGCCAGCGCGGAAGGCTTCTTCGGCAAGGGCAAGGGCGGACATGCCATGTTCTCCGTTTCGTCCATAGGCAATGGCAAGCTGCCGCCATGCAAAGGTCGAATTCGGAATGAGTTGCACGACATGCTCGAGATGCGTCTGTGCCTCCTGATCCTTTTCCGGCGTATCGAGGGCGAGCAGGACCCGTGACAGCTCCAGCTCGATCCTGGGAGCGTCGGGCAATGCCTCATGCGCCTTTCGATAGGCGACTTCCGCCTCGGCCGGTTTGGCGTCTTCGAACTGGATCTGGCCCTTCAGCTCGTAGAAATACGGATCGTCCGGATAGTCCGCCAGCAAATCGTCGACCAGGCTGACGGCTTTCTCGGCATCCGGCAGCCGGTAGGTGGCCACGGCGCGGGCATAGCGGGCTTCCACCGATGTGTCCGTGTCGGGATAGGCCTTGAATGTGCGGGCCGGGGAGCGGATGAAACCATGCAGCTTGGCGACCATGCGGCGATGCTTTTGCTGCAGGTCCTCCGGCAGTTTTTCGTCGCTGTAGCGGGAGTTTTTAACCTGCTCCTCGACAAAGGCAATCCGGTCCCGGGTCAGCGGGTGGGTGCTGGCATAGGGCGAACGGCTGCGGCCGCTCAGCAATTCCTGACCGCTCAGAGTCGAGAGGAATTCCAGCATGCCCCTGGAGGATTCGCGATTGCTTTCGAGGAACCGGATACCGGCCTGGTCGGCGGAGGATTCCTGTGCCCGGCTATATTGCAGCAACGAGCCTTGAACAGCAGCCTGGCTGCCCTGGATAATTGCAGTCGCGGCATCGCCGCGGCCGGTTGCCAGGGCGGCGCCGGCTCCAAGGATAATACCGAGCAGGGCGTTCTGGCTGGCATTGCGGAGGATCTCTCCGCTCCGCGCCAGATGACCGCCGGCAATATGGCCGGTTTCGTGCGCGATCACGCCGAGCAGCTGTTCCGGTGTCTCCGTCGCCATCAGCAGGCCGGTATGGAAGAAGATGTTCTGACCGCCGGCGACGAAGGCATTCAGCGTATCGTCATTGATGAAATAGAGATCGATGGCCGAAGGTGACAGGCCTGCGCTCTGGAAGACCGGGGTTGCAAGTTCGCGGATATAAAGTTCGATCTCCGTATCGGTAATATAGGATCGCGCATCCGCGGGCCGGGACCATCCGGCAAGAATGGTCAGCGCAAAAACGAACATAATTAGATGCTTGCCAACTAGGGCTTTGCACTTCATGGATTTGGGTCCGAGCCTATTGGTACCGTGCATGGTCTTGTAATGTGCGCGAGTCCGGGGCTGCATTCAATAGCCAGCGGCGATTTGAGAGGACGTTATGTTTAAGAGGACCGTGCCCGTGGCATTGGCGCTTTGCGCCGGATTGCTTGCGGGCTGTGCGAGCGACGAGGCCATCGAGGTTACTGAAGGTTTCTTCGGATCCGTCGCCGTGGATGAGCCGCGGGCAGCCGTTATCGCCCAGGATGTACTGGTCCAGGGCGGCACTGCCGCCGACGCCGCCGTCTCCGCCTATTTCACCCTGGCCGTGACATTGCCGTCTTCCGCCGGACTTGGGGCGGGTGGTTCCTGTATTGCTTTCGATCCGGAGAGCAAGCGTTTCGAACGCCTCTCATTCCTGCCTCAGGCCGTGTCGGATGAGCAGAATGCAATTGCCGCCCCGCTTGGCCCGCGCGCGATATTCGCCCTGCATGCCCGTTATGGCCGCCTGCCGATCACACAGCTGATCGGCGTGTCGGAGCAGCTTGCCCGGTTTGGCGAGCCCGTCTCCCGCCGCCTCGCGGAGGATCTGGTGCGTGACGGATCCGTATTACGGCCGTCGGGGCCGGGACGTCCGAATGTCCTCGCGCCGAATGGCGCGGTATTGCAGGCGGGAAGCTCCCTGGTACAGCTGGATCTCGCCTCCACTTTTGGCCGGTTGCGGGTTGCCGGGATCGGTGATCTCTATTCAGGTCAACTCTCCCGCCGCTTCATTGCCGGCGCCGAAGCCGCAGGCTACAGGGTCGATCAGGCCCGCCTGCGCAGTACCGTTCCAGTCTGGACCGATGCCGAAGGTGTCGGTTTCGACAATCATGTCTGGGCTGTCGCAGCCAGCCGCGTCGCCGATAGCGCCTTGATCGAAAAGACGCTTTCTCTTGCTCTTCATGAAGCCGACTGGTCGTCCGCGCCGCAGGACATGGACCCGTTGATGCTGGCTGAGATGGAAGTCCGCTCCGCCAACGCAGTGGCGAACGGTGATGTCGATTCGAGCGCCGACGCGGCCGCTCGATTGTTTGACAATTTCCATCCCGGAGCCGCCCGCACCACGCCAACTCCCGGCGCGGTCTCTTTGTTCGGCGGGGATTCGCGGTCCGGGGCGACGAGCTTTGCCATTACCGACCGCACCGGTATGTCGGTTGGCTGCGCGTTGACCATGAACACCCCCTTCGGTACGGGGCAGGCGCTTCCGGATCTCGGGTTTATTCCGGCACCGGCGCTGCCCGCTCCTAATCCTCCGCTGGCCGCTGCGGTGATCGCAGGCAACACCAATGCCTGGCAGGTCCATATGACCGCGATGGCGACCGGTGGCAGGCAAGCGATTTCCGCCCTGATCCCGTCGATTGCCCGGCACTATCTCGGCAAACAGGATATGGCCGCCGCCGTGGCTGCGCCGCGCTCCCATTTCGATCCGGCGGCGGGCGTGATTGCAGTCGAGTCCGGTATCACACCGGCAGCCGGAGCACTCGCCGCCAGTGCGGGCTATCCGGTGCAGCCAGCCTCCCAGCCGATAGGTGCCGTGCGTCTGTTCCGTTGCAAGGAGGGAATCCCGCGCAGCGACAAGGATTGCGGCATTGCCGACGATCCGCGTGGACGCGGCATGATCCTCTTCGAAGGCGCCAAATAACAAGCTGAAAGGCAAGCCCGTGACCCTGAAAATATCCCGGCGGGGAGATGTCCCCGCCTTCATCGTCATGGATGTGATGGAAGAAGCCGGACGTCTGGAGAATGCCGGTAAGGATGTGCTGCATCTTGAAGTCGGCCAACCATCCACGCCGGCCCCGAAGGGCGTTCTGGAAGCGGCGCGAAAAGCGCTGGATGACGACCGGATCGGCTACACGCTCGCGGCGGGCCTGCCCCCGCTGCGGGAGCGGATCGCACAGCACTATAAAAGCTGGTACGGCGTTTCGCTGGACCCGTCACGGATCATGGTGACGACCGGTTCTTCCGGTGCTTTCCAGATCGCCTTTCTCGCGGCTTTCGATGTTGGCGATCGGGTCGCCATGGCGTCGCCGGGATATCCGGCCTATCGCAATATCCTGTCCGCCCTTGGTGTCGAGCCCGTGCTGCTGGAGACGGAGCGCGAGCATCGTTACCAGCCGACACCGGCATTGCTGGATGCGGTCGAGGGAGAGCTGGACGGCCTGATCATTGCCAGCCCCTCCAACCCGACCGGCACGATGCTGGGGGAAGAGGAAATGGCGGCGCTGACCCGCTATTGCCGGGAAAAGGGCATCCGGCTGGTCTCGGACGAAATCTATAACGGGATCGATTTCGGTATCCGTTCCGTGTCGGCGCTCGAAAGCGACGATCAGGCAATCGTCATCAACAGTTTCTCGAAATATTTCTGCATGACCGGCTGGCGGCTCGGCTGGATGGTTGTGCCGGATGATCTGGCGCTCTCCATGGAGCGGCTGGCCCAGAACCTGTTCATCTCGCCGCCGACGCTCTCCCAGTTCGCGGGGATGGCGGCTTTCGACTGCGAGGAAGAACTACGGGCCAACGTGGCACGCTATGCCCGGAACCGCGAGGTTTTGCTGAACGAGCTACCGGCGGCCGGTCTGGATGAACTCGCCCCGGCGGATGGCTCGTTCTACATCTACGCGGATGTCAGCCGCTTCACCAATGACAGCGTCGATTTCTGCAAGCACATGCTGAACGAGATCGGCGTCGCGGCCACGCCGGGCATGGATTTCGACCCTGCACGTGGCCACCGCTCGTTACGGTTTTCCTTTGCCGGAAGCACGGCGGACATGGTCGAGGCAAGCAGCCGGCTCAAGAGCTGGCTGAAGCGCTGACCTTTCTCTCGTCCGCCGTATCTTTATTCCGCGGCATTGGGAGCACTGCCGCCCCCAACCGGAAAGCCGCTATCCTGATCGCGTCCGGCCTTGCGGGCCCGCCGGGCGGCGCGCCAGTCCTGATAATTGCCCCGGAGCTGAAGCGCTGACGGGGTGACGATCAGGGTCAGGATCGTGGCGAATCCCATGCCGAAGACGATGGCGGAGGCAAGCGCGACCCACCACTGGGTCGATGGCGCTCCGACCGAGACTTCCCGCGTGAACAGATCGATATTGAGCTGGAAGACCATCGGCAGCAGGCCGAGCATGGTCGTGATCGTGGTCAGCATCACCGGACGAAGCCGCTGGGCGCCGGTTCGCAGGATCGCCTCCATGGTGCTGCCCGTGGTCGTCTTCAGCGCATCGAACGTGTCGATCAGCACGATATTGTTGTTCACCACGATACCGGCCAGCGCGATCACGCCGATGCCGCTCATCACGATGCCGAAGGGCTGACCCGTGATCATCAGGCCGATCATCACGCCGATGGTGGACATGATCACGGCGCTCAGGATCAGGAAGGCGCTGTAGAAGCTGTTGAACTGGGTGACCAGGATGATGGCCATGATGAACAGCGCAACGCCGAAAGCCTTGCCGAGGAAGTCCTGGGCGGCCTTCTGCTCCTCGTCCTCCCCCTTGAACTTGTAGCTCACGCCGTCCGGCAGTTTGGTCTTCCCAAGCCAGGCGGTCAGCTCCTGGACCTTTTCGTCGGCCAGCACACCGGGGAGCACGTCCGCCTTCACCGCCATGACCTGACGGGCGTCTGACCGCTTGATGGTTCCGACTTTGGCTTGTGGCGACCAGGAGACGAAGTTGCGCAAGGGCACCAGCCCCTTGTCCGTCATCATCCGGATCGCGAGGAACTGGTCGAGACGGCGGGACGGACGGGGATAGCGGACGACAATGTCGATTTCCTCGTCGCTGTCGTTCGGCCGGAAGTCACTGATCTTGAGGCCGCGGGTGACGAGCTGCACGTAGCTGCCGATCAGGGCGATGTCGGCTCCGAATTTTGCCGCCTGCGCCCGGTCGACGGCGATCTGCCACTCGATGCCGGGAATGTGCCGGTCATCCTCGATATTCTGCAATCCAGTCATCTTGTCGAATTGTGCGCGCACCATTGCTGTTGCTTCGATCAGACGATCCGGATAGTTGGAGCGGAGCTGAACCTGCACGGCCTTGCCGGTGGGCGGGCCGCCTTCTTCCTTGGCCGTTTCGACGAAAATACCGGGATAGGCTTTTCCGCGTTCGGAGATCTCGGCCAGGATTTCATCCGCGGGCGCACGGTTCTGCCAGTCATCGAACTCTACCTGAATGGTGCCGATGACGTCCTCGGCCAGATCCTGTCCGCCGCCTTCCTTTTCGCCAACGAAGGTGTAGACGGACTTGAAACCGCCGATATCGAGAACTTCCTTCTCTATCTGGAAGACCAGCCGCGCCTTTTCCGCCGTCGACATGTTGCCACGGGCATGCACATGGACCATCGCGTTGTCGGGTTCGACCTCGGGGAAGAACTCCACGCCGTTGCCGTGATTGGCGTAATAATACTGCACACCGACCAGCAGTGCGGCCGCGGCCAGTATCACCTTGCCGGGATTGGTCAGCGCGAGTTTCAGAACCTTCAGATAGCCGCCGGTAAAGCCCCTGACCTTGTTCAGGTCGCCATTTTCCATGGCCGCGAGAGACTCCCGGCTTTCCTCGCTCTGGGCGCCGGACTTGCCGAAGATAGAACCGAGAGCCGGGACGAACAGCAAAGCCATGAAAAGAGAGGCGGTGAGGGTCGCGATCAGCGTGATCGGCAGGAACTTCATGAACTCGCCAACCACACCGGGCCAGAACAGCAGCGGCAGGAAGGCGGCAAGGGTCGTCGCCGTCGAGGCGATGATCGGCCAGGCCATGCGCTTGGCGGCTTCCGCATAAGCGGTGCGGCGGTCGAGCCCTTCCGACAATTTCCGGTCCGCATATTCCGTCACCACGATGGCGCCGTCGACCAGCATGCCGACCGCGAGGATCAGGCTGAACAGCACGACGATATTCACCGTCAGTCCGAGTGAGGACAGGGTCAGGATGCCGAGCAGGAAGGAGCCGGGGATGGCGATACCGACCAGTCCGGCGGAGCGGTAACCGAGGGCACCGACAATCACGATCATGACCAGCAGGACCGCACTCAGAACGTTGTTCCTGAGGTCGGTCAGCATGGTCCGGATCTGGCCGGACTTGTCCTGGCTGAAGGTCGCGGTCACGCCGGCGGGCCAGGCTTTCTGGGTCTCGGCGACGATGGCGCGGACATTCTCGACCGTCTCGATGACGTTTGTGCCGATCCGCTTGGTGATTTCGATGCCAATCGCAGGCCTGCCATCAAGCCGGGCATGGGTGTCCCGGTCCTTAAAGCCACGCTCGACATAGGCGATGTCGCGCACCCGGACCACGGCATCGCCGTTCGTCTTGATTGGCTGGTCGAGGATGTCCTGCAGGTTTTCGTAAAGGCCGGGCACCTTGATCGGAAACCGGCCGTTGCCGGTGTCGAGTGTACCGGCGGCAACCAGCTGGTTCGAGCGGGCGACGGTGTTGAGGACCGCCGTCGCGTCGATGTTGTAGCTGTCGAGGCGCAGCGGATCGATGACGATCTCGACCAGCTCCTCGCGTTCGCCCGTGAGTTTCGCCTCGAGCACGGAGGTGATGCCCTCGATCTCGTCGCGGAGATTGCGGGCGAGGTGCAGCATGGTGCGTTCGGGCAGCTCGCCGGAAAGGGTCACGACCAGGATGGGGAACAGGCTCACATTGACTTCGTGAACCGTCGGCTCATCCGTTTCCTCGGGCAGCTCCGGCTTGGCGAGATCGACTTTCTCACGGACATCCAGCATTGCCTGATCGGCATCGAAACCGGCGGTGAATTCCAGGGTGACGTTCGCGCCGCCTTCGTAGGCGGTGGCGCGCATTTCCTTCACGCCCTCGATACCGCGCAGCTCGGACTCCATCGGCTTCAGCAGAAGCCGTTCGGCATCCTCCGGCGAGATGCCGTCATGCTTCATCGAGACGTAGATGATCGGGATATTGACGTCCGGATCCGCCTCTTTCGGGATCGTCACATAGGCGACCGCTCCGGAAATCAGGATCAGGGCCAGCACCATCAGGGTGGTGCGGCTGCGGTGCAGGGCGGCGTCGATCAGCGCATGCATCGGGCGATCCTCAGCTTGCTTTGGCGGCGTCGGTGCCGACGGCGGATTCAGGAACGGCCCGTACGGTCTCGCCGTCGGAGACGAATTCCTGGCCGACCGTGATCAATTGTGCACGCTCCGGCAGGCCGGTGACGTAGGCCCAGTCCGCATCGCTGTCGAGCACGTCCACCTTGTTGAAGCGGACGGTGCTGGAAGCATCGACGGTCATCACCCCGAGCTGGCCATCGTCGTTCAGTGTGAAGACACCGGCCGTGAGCTTGTGGGCAGTGACCTCCGGAAGCGGCAGGATGACGCCGGCAGTAATGCCAAGCTCCAGATTCATGTCCGGATTGGGCACTTCGAGTTCGACCCGGAATGTCCTTGTTTCGGAATCGGCGGCAGCGGAGATGTAGCGGATGGTTCCCGTCAGATCGGTGCCATCGAGCAATTTGGCTTTACCCGGCTGCCCGACGCCGAGTTTGATGCGCTCCTGCTCGGAGACCTGGGCGACGACGAGAATCGGGTCGAGATCGTAAAGAGTCGCTACAGGATCGCCGCTCTGCAAGACGTCGCCAATTTCCACATGCACATCGTCGAGCACGGCATCGAACGGCACTGAAATGGTGAGGCGCCGGATTTCTTCTTCGATGATGGCGAGCTCGGCCTTGGCTTCCTGAAGATTGGCAAAGGATTCCGCGCGGGTGGTCTGTGCCTGAAAGCCTTTGTCGGCAAGCTTGTCGGCGGCGTTGAACTGCGTTTCGCGCTGCGCGATCCGGGCTTTCGCCATCTGCCGTCTGGCTTCCCTGTCTTCCGGATCAAAGCGGATGATGGGCGCGCCTTTCTTCACCAGATCGCCGTCTTTTGCCTCGAGCGCTACGACCTTGCCGAGGATCTGTGCTTTCAGCTCGATCTGCCGGGAAGGGGCTGTCCGGCCGGTGATGATCACGGCCGAGCGGTACGGCTCCGCGACACTTTCGCGGATACGCACGGCAGACATTGCCTGAGCGGGAGCCGCGGCTTTTGCATCCGCGGCGTCTTCGCCTTCCGTGTGGCTCCCGTTCGCGAACTGGCCAGACAGAATCCATGCAGCAGTCCCGACGGCAATGACGGTGGCCAGCAGGATGGAATAGTTGATTCTCATAGGACCTCGGCAGGGCTGTATGGTTTTGGAGCGCAGGCGCGCGTCCCGAATGTTTCGTGCGGCACTTTATTCAGCGGCATGGCGTGCCTCGTCATTCAGTTCCGCCAGGAAGGCGTCACGGTTGGCCCGCATATAATCGGCGGCCGCGCGGTAGATGGTGCCGCCAAGGCCACGGACGAAATTCATGCCGGGCTCGCCGGCACAGTTCGGACCGAATTCGTCCAGCTCGCATTGCTGGGAATCGTAGAACGCAATCCGCTCATCGATCAGACGCGCGATTTTTTCGGGCGTCTGATAACGGGCAAAGAAAAGCAGGAAGAACAAGTCGGACCGAACCTGATCCGGTTCCGGTTCGGTATCGCAGGCGCGGCGCAGGGCGGCTTTACCCGCCTCTGTCAGGGAATAGACCTTCTTGTCCGGGCGGCCGTCCTGGGCTTCTTCGGTGACTGTTACCAGCCCGTCCTCGGCAGCGCGTGTCAGGGCGGGATAGATGGCGCCGAGCGACGCCTTCTGGAAATGCGCAAATGGTCCTTCCGCGAATTGCTTGCGGATTTCGTAGCCTGTCGCATCCCGGCGGCTGAGCACTGCGAGGCAGAGTGTTTTTACATCCATGAACGAGCCTGCTTATATCGGTCCGATATATAACGGGCCGATATATGGGGCATGCATCCAGAAATGGAAGAGAAAAAAATCAGTGACGCTTTATGGTGTGCGATTGCCCGCATTTTGTGACTATCGGGCAACAGGTCCGAGCAACAAATTCCGGCGTCAGAATGTCTCTTTCCAGGGCCGGAGTTCGATCTCCCAGGCCCAGCTTGAGCGCGGTTGCCGGTGAAAATGCAGATAGCTCTCGGCGATCGCATCCGGATCGAGCAGCTTGTCCTCGCCCGGGGCTTCCCGCTGATCGTCCGCCGTCCGGATGCCGCCATCGATCACGAAATGACCGATATGGATATTTTGCGGGTGCAGCTCGCGGGCCATGGATTGCGCAAGGCCGCGCAGTCCGAACTTGCCCATCGCGAAAGGTGCCGACTGAGGATAGCCCTTTACCCCGGCCGACGCGCCGGTCAGCAGGATGCTGCCATGACCGGTCTTCAGCATGCGTTTTGCCGCCTGTTGCGCCACCAGAAAAGCCCCGTGGCAGGTAACGGTCGTGGCGGCCAGGACTTCATCGGGGTCAAGCTCGGCAATCGGACCGCGTGCCCGTTTCGAGGCATTGAAGACGACAATGTCCGGGCTGCCGAGCGCGTCATCCAGCCAGGTGAACAGGCTGGCGACACTGGTCTTGTCGGCAACATCGCAAGCCTGCGTCAGGGCACCGGTCTCCGTGGCCAGGTCTGCCAGCTTCTCCGTGTCACGGGCCGCCAGCGCGACCTTCATGCCGTTTGCCGAAAAAAGACGGGAGAGGGAGGCGCTGAGACCGGCGCCGGCTCCCACGATCAGGGCTGTTTCGCTCATAGCTCATCCAAAGGTTCGGACAGTGCCGGGCCGGAACGCCGTTACCGCTTCGGTCGCGACGGTCCGGGCCTGATCACCGGCCAGGGTTCCGGGAATTCACCGACCGGAACCTCGATCAGGGTCGGCCGCCCGGCGGCGAAACCTTCCTCGATCTTTTTCCGAAGCTCGGTGGGTGTGGTTGCGCGCAAACCTAGCGCACCACAGCTCTCGGCCAGCTTCACGAAATCGGGATTGGTGAATTCGCTGCCGATCACCCGGTTGTCATAAAGCTCTTTCTGCATCCGCATCACATTGCCGTAGGCACCGTCCGCGAAGACCACGGCGACAACATTGATGCCGTGATGCACGGCGGTCGCGAGCTCCGGCATGGTGTACATGAAGCCGCCATCGCCATTGATCGACAGCACCTGCTTGTCCGGATGCGCAACCTGCACGCCGAGCGCGGTGGCATAGCCGTAGCCGAGGGTGCCCTGATAACCGGGCGAGATCAGCGTGCGCGGGGCGTAGGTCGGAAAACCGATGCGGCAGGCATAGGCGACCTGGGTGAATTCATCGACCAGGAAGCCATCTTCGGGCAGCGCGTCGCGCAGGGTGGCCGCCCATTCCATCTGCGGGCCGATCTTGGCCTCGAACTGTGCCTGAAACTCCGCCTTGAGAGCTTCCATCTCGTCGGTACGAGAGGGCCGCGCGCGATTATGGGCGGGGATCTTGTCGAGCAATGCCCGGGTGCCGCCTGCCGCGTCGGCGACAATGCCGACATCCGGCTTCGCGACCCGCGCCAGCTCGGTGGGATCGATATCGAGATGGATAATGCCGAGACGGTCATCCGTGCCCCATGTCATCCGCTCATGCTGCAGGCGGCAGCCGATGGAAATCACCACGTCGGCATCGCCCCAGAGCCGGTTACCCGCCGGATGGTGCAGGGAAAGCGGGTGCCGGTCATCCAGCACACCCTTGCCATTCATGTAGGACACGACAGGCGCCTGCAGCATTTCCGCCAGCGCGCGGATTTCCTCCGCCGCTTCATAGGCACCGCCGCCGACGAAAATCATCGGGTTGCTGGCCTCGCCGAGCATCCGGGCGGCCTTTGCGATCAGGTCCGGATCGGGCTCCGGCGGTTCCGGTGCCGTGGTCGGCGTGATCGGGCCGACCGGGCTTTTCAGATGCAATTGATCGAGCGGCATTTCGATGCCGACCGGGCGCGGGCGTCCGCTCCAGAGTTCCCGGAAGGCCTGATCCATGACGGCGGGGACTTCGGAGGGGTGATTGATCCTGTGGGACCATTTCGTCAGCCGCTCCATCTGGCCGAGCTGATCGGGGATCTCGTGCAACATGCCGAGGCCGCGACCGATGGTGTTGCTCGGGATCTGCCCGGTCAGGGCAAGGACGCGGGCGTTGCATCCGTAGGCGGTGGAGAGCGCGGCGAAGGTGTTCAGCAAGCCGGGACCGGGAACCACGGCATAGGCGCCGACCTTGCCGGTCGACTGGGCATAGCCGAAGGCCATGTAGGCGG